>CALEZX010000121.1 GCA_937928185.1 uncultured Caryophanales bacterium | reverse complement strand
ACTTTCGAAATGGAAACCGAGACTAGTGGTAGTCTTTATGGTGATTATCTCATTCGTTTTGACCCAACAGTAGAGGAATGGCAATATAATTTTGGCGCAATTCCAATTGGACCCACAATTGATTGTATGATGATTAGCGTTGAATATCAAGGTGAAGGTTACGTTTGGTTTGATGGCATTCAAATCACTTATGAACCAGCATACAATTATTATGAGTACGATGAACAAGGCAGACTATCTAAACTCATTCAATCAAATGGTGATGTCATTGAATACATATATGGAAGTACAAACGATGACGATAGAGTTCCAATTGAAGTGTATAAAAACGGTAATCTTGAAGTTTCTATTGAATCAGAATGGAATCAATTCACATCTATTACAGCTAATAATATAGAGATTGTTACTGACCCTAATGAAAATGGTCAAACAGAATCTGTATCAGTAGCTGGAGTTACGATGTCTTCAACAACATATGTTGCTTCAGCATTTAAGCAGTATATAGATACAGTGACAGATGAATTCGCGAATGAAACGAAATACCACAATGACATAATGACCGGATTGCTTAAGGCAATTGAAAACGCTAAAGGACAGGATACTCACTATATCTACAATGACAAAGGCCAACTCATCTCGGTTGAATCTAAAACCGACTATGCAAATGCAAACGAAGATCCTTTAGCCTGTGTTATCTATGGATACAACGAAATTGACCAATTAGATCAGATCATTATGGGATGCGATGCAAATTCCTCTTATTATTATGAAATCGGATATGACATTTATGGTAGAATGGACACTGTGACCGTATTGACGGATTCATCATCGTTTGAACTCATCAATTATCTTTACGAAGATGGAGGCGGATTACTATCCGATAACGTGGGTTCTCAAACCTATGGTAACTTAGATTATTTGGAATTTGACTATTATGAAACGAACAGAATGTCAGAAGTGCGATATTATGATTCCAATAATGCTCTTCAAAAAAAATACGGATATGCTTATGATTCATTAGGAAACCTCACAGTGTACTCAGAATACTCATCGATTGGAACTGTTTTAGATCGACAATTTTATCAATATAATTCAAGTGGACAACTAGTCAAAATAGTTGATAAAGACAGTAATGAAATACGTTTCGAGTATGGAAGCAACGGACTGCTTGGATTAAGTATTCTCATTG
>CALEZX010000120.1 GCA_937928185.1 uncultured Caryophanales bacterium | reverse complement strand
AAGTCTCCTGCTTCTTTTTTATTCATTATGAGTATAATATGGTTTTTTATACATTTTTAATATTTTTGCGAAGATGTTAAAAGGGAAAATCGAAATTAACTGATTATAACTAAGAATCTTGCTGTCGAGAACCCGACGCATTTCATGAAGATTTTCATAAGTTTCAATGACATAACGGTTATTCTCATCATTCTTGTCAACGCTCTGAAAAGCATTCATCACTAAATCGAGCAGTTCTTTTTTATCAGCAAACGGTAAATCTTTGATAACGGCATTTTCGAAACGGTCAAAATCTTCAATATGAACAATTTTAGAAATAAGATTCGCTGATTTTCTCAATTCTATATCAAATTTTGATTGTTGCCGATATAAGTCTTTATACGCCAACTGCATTTTTCTGGTGATTAAAATGGTGGCTACAACGACAGCGCCAATCAAAACCAAAATTAATATTGATATTTCTATGATAATATCCCATCGGATTGCATACACTGCACTGAGCACCATAATTATCACCTATTTCGTAGTTAAGTATTTTCTTAATTCATCAACTTCTGTTAATTGTTCCCAAGGAAGCGACAAGTCAGTTCTTCCAAAATGACCGTATGCGGCAGTCTGCTGATAAATCGGTCTTTTCAGATTTAACTTATCGATAATTGATTTTGGACGCAAATCGAAATGTTTCTGAACGATTTCACTGATTTCATTATCAGATAATTTACCGGTTCCAAAAGTATTAATACCGATTGATGTTGGTTTTGCAACACCAATAGCATAAGATATCTGTACTTCAACTTCATCAGCTAAACCGGCCGCCACAAGATTTTTAGCGACAAATCTGGCAGCGTATGCGGCACTGCGGTCAACTTTTGATGGATCTTTTCCTGAAAAAGCTCCTCCGCCATGATGAGCTTTTCCGCCATAGGTGTCGACAATGATTTTACGGCCGGTTAATCCGGTATCACCGGAAGGACCGCCGATAACAAATCGTCCGGTCGGGTTAACCAATATTTCGGTTGATTCATCAATTAAACTAGCCGGTATGATCGCTTTTATGACATGTTCTGTGATATCTTTGTAAATGGTAGGATGATCAACTAAAGGACTGTGCTGACAAGAAACCAATATCTTATCAACGCGGACAAGTTTGCCAAAATCATCAAACTGACAGGTCACCTGCGTTTTTCCATCCGGACGCAAATAAGATAATGTTCCGTCTTTACGAACCTGCGATAATCTTTTCGCGAGTTTGTGAGCGAAAACAATCGCAACTGGCATATATTCCTCAGTTTCGTTAGTAGCATAACCGAACATCATACCCTGATCTCCGGCTCCCTGTTCATGCTTATCGCTATCGTCTACACCCATTGCAATATCCGGGGACTGACTGTTAATAGAGACTAAAACAGCTAAATTTTCCGCATCGAAGCCATATTTACCGCGGTCATAGCCTATTTCTGTTACTTTCTGTCGGACGATTTTCTGAATGTCGACATAAGTCGTCGTCGTAATTTCGCCCGCAACTAAAACTAATCCTGTTGCCACTAAAGTTTCGCACGCGACTCTGGCATTAGGATCATCAGTGAGAATTGCATCTAAAATTGCATCGCTAATCTGATCAGCGATTTTATCGGGATGGCCTTCAGTAACTGATTCAGAAGTAAAAAACTTATACATAATATAACACCTATTCTTTCGTTAATTTGTAATATAAAGATTCAAAATCTTCACCGTATTTGATAAAGCGGTCAAGTATCTGTGAATCGAAGTAGGGATAAAATTCAAGTTGTAACAAATCGATGGCACGGGCATGTTTTAAACCGCGTTTATAATTGCGGTCCTGTCTCAGGATATCATACATTTGGGCAAGTAAAATGACCTGAGATTCACGGTTATTCTGAATTCCGTTCATTTCTTTGATAAAATCGGAGTCGGCATTTTTTTCAAAATGCGCTCTGACGATTTCTTCTGCTTTTTGATCGAGCTGAAGTCGTTTGATGATTACGGAACCAACAATCGTTTTTTCACGGATTTTTTTGAAATCAGCTTCATCTAAAACTTCTTTATCGTTATATTCATTAAGATTCAATAAATAATTCTTATCAATGTGAATTGTTGAAAAATCAAAAATTTCTTTACATAGTTTCGGAGAAAAACCTAAATAATTCCCAAGTCTCGAAGCGATATCAGCGACTCTTTTCGCTGAGATATCATATTCTATGTCCAAATCAGCACTTCCAGGACGTTTATAGACGCTAATAACGTCAAAAACGTCAGAAACGACTGTTTTAAAGTCTTTTTCCATTGAACGTCGTTTAATCAGTTCTTCTTTACGTTTGTTGTTCATATCTTCAGAAATTCTCGCTGTCGTATATAAAGCAACCATAAAGATGGCAAGGACAATAGTCCTTAAGATAATGTCGGTTATAATCGGGCCTTTAATGTAATTATAAAGCGTAGTAAAATCACTGGCATAACTGATGAGCGGATATAGAATCGTCACATGGACGATCGTCATCAGGATGATGGCGACTTTAAAGATTAGTTTCAGCAGTTTTGAATCCTGATATAATGCTAAAACGACTAAAGAAAAATATACGAGTGAATAACCAGCCTGTGAAATGCTGAAAAATCCGGAATCGGCTGAATTGCCAATCGTTAACCGTAATTTAATATAGACGACGATAGCCATCATTAAAATGTAGATGCCGGAAATATATTCAGCCATCTGCTGCTTCGGTAATGTTTTCGGCTCTTCACGGATAATTTTTTTAATCGATAAATTCGTAAAAAACATGACTAGGAAGATGATAAAAGAAATAATCAGATTGACTTTCAGGTTTACGCCTTCAGAACCTATCATCGTGAAGATTAAAAAGACAACGTTCGTTAACCAGAGTATATTCTTTATGACCAGATTTTTTCTGTACAGAACTGAGGTTTCGTCAAGAATATCTACGCCCGCTTCAAAACTGAATCTGTTCGTTAAAAACTGACCGATTTTTGACCAAAATTCGGTGAAACGGCTTTTATTATCAAAAGCTTTCTGTTCCTGATTAACGCTGACTTTCTTTTCATCGAAATTATTTTTAAAGGAAGTGAAACGAAAAAAATCTACCAACTTGTCAGCGAAGGATTTTTTCTTTGAAACTTTTTTCGATGATACTTTAGTGAGATATTCATCGATTTGATCAGGCTGTGTTTTTTTGACTTCTTTTGTATATTTTTTCCGCTGGGCGGTATCGTTTTTACGAAAGAATTCATCGAGAGTTTTCTCACGGTTGTCCATTAAAAGTTTCACCTCCTTGACATGATTTTATAAAAACTAAAACAGTTTTGGCTGTTCAATCACATTTGGATCTTTTTTTGCTTCTAATTCATTTTCAATTTGAGCCACTCTGGTAGAAGCGGCCGCTGCAATTGCGCCAACGATATCATCTAAAAAAGTGTGACAGATGCCTTCTTGATGTTTTCCGGCGTCGTTCAACATTGAAATAACTAACGGTTTATTGACATCGATGTCACCGAAATTCGTTTTTCCGATGGTACCATATAATCCCGCTAATTCAAGACCAAAGAGTTCATCAATTCCGAACATGCCTAAATCAGAGGCTAGAATCTCCTGAATTGGACCTTTAAATGCTTTTTCTTCAGTCAGTCTGTCAATTTCTGCTCCTAACTGTAACAAATGGAAGACGTCTCGGAGCGATAGAATCTTTTCAACTGATTCTTTGCATTCTAGTAGTGAAATATCTGGTTTCCAGCGTGATTGCTGACGAAAAGCGATATCGGCTATTTCATCAATGGTAACGCCTCTTTCGGTTAATTTTTCAACATTCATTCTAAACATTTCTTCACGTGAAAATAAATTTTTCTGACGATTCATAAGTTTCCTCCTCAATTTGGATAAAGATGAGAATATTTTGGCTAATTATATATTATAACATAATAATATAATGAATTATATCTATTTCACGAGTTTTCCAACATAAAAAACACTTTTTCCGGCCCCGTTCATGAAGTCTTTCATTGACATGACATTCTTTCCGGCTGGCTGTATGGTCTGAATTATGACGACACCATCAAGCGTTCTGATATATACATTTCCTTTGATGATATCGACGACCTGACCGGGATGAAACTCTTCATATTGTTTAGGATATTCATGAACAATTGAGATATCAAAAACCTTAATTTTCAAATCATCAATGACAAAATGAGCTGTCGGCCAGGGATTGAATGCGCGGACGTGATTGTAGACATCTAATGATTTCTGATTAAAGTCAAGCCGTTCTTCTTCCGGTTTAATGTTCCAGGCAAATGTCACCTGTTCTTCGTTTTGAGGAATGGAAACAACTTTATCCTGTTCTACTAAAATGAGAGCTTCTATTAATAACTTCGCACCGAGTGCGGCTAATTTCTTTTCTAATGTTCCGACAGTATCGGTCAGTTCTATGGGTAATGATTTTTGTAAAATCAAGGCCCCGGCATCCATTTTTGGAGCCATATACATAATCGTGATACCTGTTTCTAAATCCCCATTTTTTATTGCGGTATGCATCGGTGAACCGCCGCGATATTTCGGTAATAAAGAAGCGTGTACGTTAATCGATTTATATTTTGGATAATCGAGTATAATTTTCGGAATCATCTGTCCGAATGCCGCAACGACGATACAATCGGGAGAATGATTGATAACAGGCTCGTAATCGCTTTTGATTCTCTCAGGCTGAAATACATCAATGTTATGTTTGAGCGCTAGTTCCTTAACCGGAGAAGCCTTTAAAACCTGCTTTCTTCCAAAGGGACGATCTGGCTGAGTGACAACTAATGACACATCATGATAGTAAAGAAGTTCTTCTAAAATAATGGCTGAAAAATCGGTAGTTCCCATAAATACTATTTTCATGA
This sequence comes from uncultured Caryophanales bacterium, assembly GCA_937928185.1. GTDB lineage: Bacteria > Bacillota_I > Bacilli_A > Izemoplasmatales > Hujiaoplasmataceae > UBA5603. The sequence continues at coordinate 34,836 of CALEZX010000120.1, read as the reverse complement.
TATCGCTCCTACATTGGGGTTTTGTCTACAGAAATATATATATTATCTGTCTGGTACTGGTCGAGAATTTCAAATAACAAATCATCGAGCAGAGGTTCTTTCCGGTATTTAATGATGATATGACATAAATACCGGTTTTTAATGCGGGCTACTTCCGGTAAAGCCGGACCAAGAGTGATTGCTTCTTCTGATAATTTAGACCGAAGCAGTTTGACGATATCTCTGCCGCGGAGAAATACATCCCGCATGTTTTCTCCTGATATTTCCAGTTGGGCTAAATAATAAAACGGACTGTACTTTGCAAGTTTTCTTAACTGCATCTCATAGTTATAAAATCCCAGATAATCATTTTCAACCGCATAACGGATTGCATAATGATCAGGATTGAATACCTGAACGATGACTTCGCCGGACAGTTCATGTCTTCCGGATCTTCCGGCAACCTGTACAATCAGCTGAAATGTTTTTTCAGGGGCACGGAAGTCCGCATTGAATAAATTACCGTCCGCCTGGATAATGCCTACTAAAGTCACGTTAGGATAATCTAATCCTTTGGCAATCATTTGCGTACCGATTAAAATGTCGCCTTCTAGTTCAAATTCATTCAATAAAATCTCGTGTGCATTTTTCGTTCTGGTCGTATCATTATCCATCCGGACAATTTTTGCGGATGGAAATAAAGACTGAATTTCATTTTCAATCTTTTGTGTTCCCGTACCCATAAACTTTAATTCTTCACTACCGCATTTAGGACATTTTTTATAAACTTCTTCTTTGTGCCCGCAATAATGACATTTTAAAGAATGATCGATTTCATGATATGCTAGCGTAATATCGCAATTCGGACATTCAACGACATGACCGCAGTTGCGACAGATGACAAATGTTGAATAACCCCGGCGGTTGATTAACAGAATGGTCTGTTCACCTTTGGATAGTCTAATTTCGATGGCGCTCTGAAGCGCTTTTGAAATCGAACTGGGGTTTCCTGATTTGAATTCTGATTTCATATCAACAACAGTCATTTTCGGCATCGATTCATTTTGCGCTCTTTTTGGTAATTCAAGCAGCTGGTAATATCCGCGTTTATATCTTGCGTAGGTTTCGACATTAGGCGTTGCGGAACCTAAAATGACTGGGCACTGATAGTATTTAGCGCGGTCTATGCAAACATCGAGAGCATAATATTTAGGCATGTCTTCTTGTTTATAAGTTGACTCATGACACTCATCAATTACCACAAGTCCAATATTGGTAAACGGCGCAAAACACGCACTTCTGGCCCCAACGACTATCTTTGCTTCCTTACGGATAATCTTTCGCCATTCATCATATTTTTCACCGATGGATAAGCCGGAATGAAGAATAGCCACCTGATTTTGAAACCTTCCTTTAAACCTCGAAACCATCATCGGTGTTAAAGCAATTTCCGGAACTAAAAATATAACTTCTTTATTGTTCTTTATAACTTCTTCAATAACATTAAGGTATATTTCTGTTTTCCCGGAACCTGTCACGCCATGAAGCAGAAAAGTTTCAAAATGATTTAAAGCCTCGTTTATTTTGATATATGCGTTCTGCTGATCATCGTTCAGAGCGACTTTTTTATATTCTGGTTCATGAATGGAAACGACTTCACGATATTTTTCGTGAAGCGATATTTTCAGCACTTTTTTAGTTTCAAGGGTTTTTACAATGGTAGGGGTTAATTGCAAAACAGATAATACATCCGATAATTTTGCTTCATAATTCAGGAGCGTTTTAAGATAATCGATGATTTTTAATTGTTTTTCTGATTTAGCAATATGATTAGGCTCTATCAGTCTGACATGCTTTTCAAACTGAGGACGAGACTTCGACTTGATATCATAAATTTGCCTGATGTAATTCTTTCTGATTAGCGTTTTTATTAATTTCGCCTGGGGCAATAAACTTTTGTCAAAATCAATCTCATTTTGAGAATTCATTCTGGCGATTAAATCACTAGGGAGTTCTGTTTCGTTGATAACAATCAGTTTCGTTTTATATACTGCCTTTAATGCCGATGGTAACATCGTTTCTAAAACTTTGATGAGCATCGTCGTTGTTTCGATGGACAGCCGTTTCGCCAAATCGATTAATTCTTTTGTGATATAAGGTTCAATATCAAGGATATTTATTAATTGTTTTAATTCCCGGTCTGTCGAAGGTTCAGAAGTGATTTCGATACAAAAACCCATGAGTTCACGGGGACCAAAAGGGACAATAACCCTGGCACCTACTTCTAAAACCGATTCAAGTTCGCTCGGCACAAGATAATCAAAAAGTTTGTCTACAGCTTTAGCCTGAACGTCAACTAAGATTTTCGCTATCACGTTATCACCTCCCGCTTATTAATAGTATAACACACTTATCAGCTCAAAAAAAGCCAAAGTAAAAGCCAAATACATGTTTAATTCATAAAAAAAATCTATCAAAAATGGCTCATTCATTTGCATATTAACGCCTGATTGTGTATAATACTCATGAGGAAAATTACATTCCATGCTAAATGAAAGGATATAAAAAAGTAAACACCATGCAAAATGAAATATTAAATCGTAACGAAGTCGGGATTTTTGCACTTGGTGGTTTAGGAGAAGTAGGAAAGAACATGTATTGCGTCCAATATGTGGACGATCTCATCATTATCGATTCAGGACTTTTATTTCCTGATGAATTTCTGATGGGAATTGATTATGTTATTCCTGATTATACTTATCTCATTGAAAACCAAGATAAAATCCGTGCACTCATTATCACTCACGGTCATGAAGACCATATCGGTGCGATACCGTTTTTGCTCAGACAGGTTTCTATTCCTGTTATATATGCAAACGGATTAGCAATCGGCTTAATTAAAACTAAATTAGAAGATCATCGGGGATTAAAAGCCAATATCGTTGATTATCATGAAGGAACAACCCTAAAACTGGGTTCTTTAAATGTCGATTTTTTCCGGACAAATCATTCGATTCCCGACTCTCACGGCGTCGCAATCCGTACGCCGCAGGGAATTATTGTACACACTGGGGATTTTAAATTTGATTTTACCCCGACATTCCAAGATGCAAGCTATCATACCATGGCTGATCTGGGAAGAGAAGGCGTTCTTTGTATGCTCTCCGATTCGACAAACGTCGAATTAGAAGATTTCACAACTTCTGAAAAAGTTGTATCCGAGACAATCCATGAACTATTTGAGAACATTCATGGACGCGTCATCATCGCTACATTCGCTTCGAACGTCCACCGGGTTCAACAAATCGTTGAAGCCAGCGTGAAAACAAAACGGAAAATCGCTGTTTTTGGACGCTCAATGGAAAAAAACATCGAAGTCGGTATTCAGATGGGTTATATTAAAGCTCCGGAAGGTACCTTTATCTATGGTAGAGAAGTTGGTCAAACAGATCGTAAAAACCTGACAATTCTTTGCACCGGTTCTCAAGGTGAACCGTTAGCTGCTTTATCAAGAATTGCTTCGGGAACGCACAAACAAATCACTTTGATTCCCGGAGACACCGTTATTTTATCTTCTTCTCCGATTCCCGGAAACCAGGAATCCGTTAACAAAACGATAAATCTGCTTTACAAAGCCGGTGCCACTGTCGTTACTCAGTCGCCGTTTGCGGATATCCACGCCTCCGGTCATGCCAGTCAGAATGAACAAAAACTGATGCTTAAACTACTGAATCCAAAATATTTTATGCCGATTCACGGTGAATACCGGATGTTAAAAAAACATGCTCAGTTAGGTATTGATACCGGAATCCCCAAAGATAATACTTTTATTATGGAAAATGGAGAGGTATTAGCTTTAACCAGTGATAGTGCGAGAATCGCCGGAAAAGTTCAGGCATCAGACGTTTATGTCGACGGTGCAGCAATCGGCGAAATCGGTTCTCAGGTGATTAAAGACCGAAGAGAGCTATCAGAAGACGGTTTATTATCGGTTGTATTAACGATTAATCAGGAACGCAAAGAAGTCATCTGTACGCCAACCGTCATCTCAAAAGGATTCATCTATTTTAAAGATAACGAAACGATGATAAAAACATTGCAGGCTTTATCGCTTGATGTCACCGACAGATATTTAAATCTTGGTAAAAAAATTAACATCAACGGCATCAAAAATGATTTAATCAAATCATTAGGTAAATATATCAAAGATAAAACTAACCGTGAACCGATGATTATGCCGGTCATCATGGTATTATAAAACAAAAACGTTGCCTTCAAAAAGCAACGTTTTTTTGTTTAACTCTTTTTATTCAGGAGTTCTGGCGTAATATTCTGTAATCATGATGATTGGTCCTAAGCCAGGAACCTGTGTAGATATTTCCATATAACGCCCTTCATTAGGAGCCTGACCAGGAATCATTAACGTTTCGTAAGCCTGTTGCCAGGTCAATCCAATGCTAGGAGAGGTCATAACGCCTAAGTTCATAGCTGAATATAAATCAACGTTATGGAAAGCTGCTACATAAATGACGTTAACTGCATCTCCAGCCGATAATCCATAAGGAGCAGACATTAAAGTCGCCAAAGCGGTCATAAAGTTTGTTGTGTCATTCAAGTCATGAACTGCGAAAGCATAGTTACCACTCTGGATTCTTGGATCGGGACTGCTCAAGAAATTAAATGGCTGATGAATTAACGATAAGGTGCCATCGGCTTTAGGAATATTGAGCTGGAATTCAGAACCGGTATCATTAACACCATCTTCTGGATCAGACAAATCTCTCGAGGCGTTTCCAAGAGTTTTAGTTAGTAATACGAAATTGAACATTTCCGTTTTAAGTCCGGTAACTGGATTTTCAATCAAACGAAGAATCGTTTTATTTAACGCCGAAATTCCACCATCTGCCATTGTTTTTAGATTGAGTGCAGCGCCAGTCATTCCGTAAGCTTTAAACCAAGCTTCCTGACCTGATACCCAGTTGTTAACGGTTGTGGAATCATCTAAAATAACCGTTGGATCATCTGGTCCGCCACTTTCCGGAATATTATCTTCCACATGGATTGCTGCTCCGCCTGATAAACCGATGTCTGAGTTTTTAATTTCGATTAAACTGGAAGCCCATCCGAAAATGGAGTTTGCCCATTCATTGTAGAAAATACAGTAATCGACATGCGCACCAACTAGTTGTGAATCACTGGTCATTCCATAAGCATTCGTCGTCAGTCCGATGGTCATTAAACCAATATTGGTGTTATAAATATGGCTGTTACCATTACGAATTGTTATACCGACGTAACCTCCGGAGTTACGGCTCATCAATTGTTCCGCAAGCAATATTTCCTCTGCACTTTGCGAATAGTTGATATAAGGCGTGGAAGTATTACCAATTAACGTTAAATTATTAAATGAAACATGATTGTTATTGGTTGTTAAACTAGCATAAACATTATAGTAGAAAATTGCTACCTGAACGCTGACGACATCAAATGAACCTTCAAATCCTGTATCGGTAAATCCACCATCCGGATCAGATTTTACAGTCATATACGGTAAGCCTGAACCGTTAACAGTAAAGTAATTACCGTTGATAACTAAATTATCATTATCAACCGATCCGCTCATACGGATATAAGGATTAGCATAAATCTTTCCATTGCTTGCGCCAGGATTAATTGGTGTAGCATAACCGTTGACTGGTGTTCCGTCTTCATTAAGTTGTTCAGGAGCTAAAGTCGGATAAATCGTTGAATGAAGATTGATATTATGAACATTGAAATCAGCATAGAGCGTTTTCAGTTCAGCGTCTGTAAAGACGTTGTAACCATCATTGACTTTAAATTCGAAAGATAATGTCGGTGACTGAACTTTTAATGCTTCATATTTCGGATCAATTTCAACTTTAAAACGTTCGCCGACGGCTTCATTCGTAAAGTTGATCTTATACTGCGAATTCATCGACAGATAAAGTGCTTTGTCAGTCGTTAATTCCTGATATGCGGTTCCGTTCCAGATGAAGAACTTATAAGTTAACTGGGTATTTTCCGGATTAATGCGGACGCCTTTGCTGTCGAGGATTCTTATATCAAAGTAGAAATCGTTTTTATCTCCAACCAAATACGGGGTAACAGTACTTGATAAGAATAATTCATTTCCAGCATCAACCGAATTAAGATAATTATTTAAGTTAGTGCCCAATGCAAACTGGTTGATATAAGTAACGACTTTTCCCTGGTATTGTTTTGTAACCTGGGTAGCAGAGTTATATACCTCAAATGAGAAACTTCCGGTTAAATCATTGGTCGTTAATTTATTGCCACTAGCTGAAATCAAAGTTCCGCCTTGAGTGATTGTGAATGTGAATTTGGCATCAAAGTTATAAACCATGCCAGTATAGAAGATGTAAGTAGATACTTCCTGTGCTTTTTCGATTAAGAAATAATCATAGATAAGAACTTCATCGACCACTTCTACCGGAGCAGCTTCAGTAATATGGGTAAACGTCGCTGAATATTCTGAGGACATTGATTCTCCCTGAATACCTAAGGACATCAGTTTAATGGTATGCGTACCGGCAATTAGAAGAACGGCTGTTTCGTAAGTATAAGTAGTGATTGTTCCTGACTGAACTGCAGTTAATGGTGTGATAGTCGTTTCAATGCCGTCAAGTAAGAGTTTAAATGTCGTTGGGTATAAGCCGTTGACACCCGAAACATGCCATGTAATTGCATTGCCAGTAACATCATCAATAACAGGCGTTCCTAACGTTTCCAAAGCTTCCCATTTAGCGTAGACAGTCGCAGAAATTTCAGTGAATGACTGATACATGAATTCTCCGAAATTGATTAAATTCGTGAATTCAGGAGAATCATACCATCCTAAAAAGACAAACCCAGGTTTTGTTAAGTTCATCAGAGCTGAAGTAGTTTCAATAATTTTAACATCCGCCGGATCTTCCTGAACAGCGATATATTTAATGGTCGCTCCATCCATGAAAACAACACGTTTTAAAGTACTTGAGAAATATAATGCCCCAACGATAATATCCTGTTGGATGTTCGTAAATACTTCTCTGTCCCACATTGCATCATAGCCACTTGAGTGAGCTATCAAAACCGGGATATTTTCAAAAGTAGAATTATATTCTACCGTAAATTTATCTTTTATATCGACACCGGATGGATTCTGAATAAATGTTATCGTATATGTTTTAATACTATAATAAACATCAACGCTGATAGTCGATTCAACGGTTAATAAACCTGCCGGGTCAGTATAATCAACGCCGTCAATCGTATATTTAACGAAATCATAGCCTTCAATTGTTAAATACGGAGAAAATTCTTCTAAATAATCTACCTGGTAAACACTTGGAGTCTGCTGAGTGGTTCCTGTCGATTTTGTCAGGAAACGAGTTACAGTAATCTGATAGGTACTCAGGTAATCAAAGATTGCATAAAGCGTTAATCCGTTTAATGGCATCTTAGTTTCTTCTGTAAAGACGAAAGGAGTTGTGCCTGCTTCGTCCAGATACCAACCCTGGAAAGCCATATCCGTTAAAGTTGGATTTTCAGGAGCCGAAACTGCACTTAAATAAGGTGCTGTAATCGTCGCTACAGAACTGCCTTCTCCGGTAATAAAGACGATATCGTAACTTATCGGGGTCAGGTTCATCTGCACTGTCAGATTAGAAGTGACATTGGTATAAACAGTACTCCATCCGCCTAATGTATATCCATCTGGAGCGGTATAGCTAGGAGCTGTAGCGTCATTACCATAAAGGACGGTCTGTGTTTTTAATACAACACCATTCAGGCCTTTGAAAGTCACGGTAAATGATTGTTTCGTATAGTTAGCCACGATAGTCAAATCAGAAGTTACCGCTTCATCATAATCATAGTCATAACCGACAAAATCATAACCGGTGATGGAATCAGAAGCATTAGGCGCTGTCATAAGAGTACCGTGGGTTATTTCAAACGGACCGTAAGAAGCATTTCCTAATACTGTTTCTCCTGATTTATTTACATAAGTAACGGTATATACTTTATCGGTATAAACAGCCGTTACCGTTAAATTTGAAGTAATATTCGTAAAATCTGTCTTATCCCATGCACCGTTTTTACCCGTCACATTAGGAACGACAGGAATCAGATCGTTGGCTAAAGTACCGCCATGATTTACTTTTCTTGTGTAAAGGTCTTCTTCTCCCACAACAAAGGTAATAGTGTATTCATTAATTAAAAATGAAGCAGTAATCATCAAATCTGAAGTAATATTTTTACCGTCGCTGCTCCAGCCTGTAAAGGTATAACCTTCTTTAGTTGGATTTGTCGGTAATACAGCGTCTTCACCATAATTAACTGATTGTGTGGTAACAACACCGTTAATCGATACTGATACGGTGAAAACAATCGGATTCCATTTTGCATATAATGTAATATCATCAGTAATGGTATCTAACGGATTAAAAGGACTGGTTAATTCCTCATCGGTATACCATCCTACAAAGTTGAATCCCGTTCTAACCGGTTCTTCTAAATTATTTAAGTCAAGATCAAGTGTTAACTTGATATCGGCAATTTCATTTCCGCCATTCGTCTCAAAACTGATCGTAACGCCTGACTGACAGGCACTGAGTGTAATGAGACCGATAAGCAATAAAATGACTGTAAAGACTTTTTTCATGGTGTTCAATTTAAATTTCCCCCTATAGTTTAAAAAATATTCGGATCATCGATGATAATCTGGTCTGGCGGTAAAAACATCAAGGTGACTTCATCTTTTATCTGCGTGTTCTTATCCCAGATAGTGACGGTTACCGTTGTTCCTATTTTCGTTAAGTCAAAAATAACATAGACGATTGATTCCATTTCATCAACCCTGGCGGTAATTCCCGGCTGATTGGTTGAAACTTTAATCTTTGAATCGGCGTTAATCGGTGTTACAGTAAAAGGAATTTTATAGATATAATCTTCCTCTGAAACCTGGTCTTTAATACTTTTTATCTTGTCTCCATCGGCGTTCTGCAAATCAAAATCAGTAATTTTAATCGAAACAACGCTAGGTAGATTATTCGATTCCGGCAAAGATCCCCACACACTAATTGCCATAATCGATAATGCACTCAAGATTAAGACCAATAAAACAATTATTTTTTTATTCATGAAATCACCCCCTTAAAATTCAATTTCACGAAAATAAACTTTTAGAAAATTAGTAAATAAATAAAAGCGAGCAACGAAGAAAATAACCGCTAATGCAATGATTCTTATCCATCCCGTCACATAATTTTCAATCAGTAAAAATGCAGTGGCTCCACCAAAGATTATGCTTAGTGCTAAGCCGATTATAATTGATTTCGAGACGTTTTCATTATTTGAAAGCGAAGCTGTAGCGGCATAATCAGAAAGTTTGGGATTGAGTAAATCAATCTGAAAACTCCAGAGAATATGACCGCTGTTCACAAAGATGACGACGACGAACATTAGCCAGATGTCCGTTGCGGAGAACTGCGGTAATGACAACTGAAATAAAATAAATATTAACAGAATAATCAGCGTCGACGCTATCATATTAAACGCTACTTTGGCCCAGGCCATCTTTTTAGTATCGGATGGAGCTGTTTTCAGTAATACGAATTCAGATCCTTCAACAGAAATTGCCGTCGCGGAAGCGGTGTTTGATGCAGTAACTAACAATAAGCTGATCATGATATCAAATGCTATTACTAGCTTCGTTCCGAAAGTAGATCGGTCAATGCCGATGTAGATGTAATTTAATACATATACGATAAACGGAAACAGTATCAGCAAAACGTAATTAGAAATCATTTCGTTAGAACTTCTCATCGAGATGGTTAATTCTTTTTTGAAGAAAGTCCAGAATAAACTTTTGCTCATTTTGTTACGGCCGCAATGTTTCTTCGTAACAGCGTATTCCTGCGTATGTGAAGCTAACCGGAAGAATAGCGGTCTTGATATCAATACGACCAGTCCGAGTAAAACAATAATGACTCCCATAACGATGCCATAATTCGATAAAACATTAATACCATAAAGCAATCTTCCAATGACTCCATAGATTGACGCATATTTTGAAGACGACTGCATAAACAGTGTGACTGAGGTAATAAATTTATTATAAAGCGCGACAATCCTTATCGGCGTCGGAATTTCATCAAGCAGTCCTGATAAACCCAAGAATACAAAAACGCCGGCTATAATCAGTAAAATCATCGTCAGGGTGTTATGAACTCTTAAAAACTGACGGATATACATAATGGGGATTGAGATGATTGCTGCTAATAATACAGGCAGAAGCGGCAAAATAAATACCATCGATATAATATTTAAATAGTAAGTGAAAGGCAAATTGCTGATTGAACCGAATGCAATCAATAACGGTATTAAAAATGATAAATTCTTTAAAAATTCATTGATATAAAATACTGCTAGTTTACTCGTAAATACTTCATCATGTTTGGCCGGAAATGATAATAAAATAGAATTGTCCTTGCTCTCATACAAATCAACCATCAGTCCGGTTGTACACGAAATGATCGAAGCCAGCTGAGTTATAAAAAGCACGAAAATAACGAAGTACACATTGACTGGGACATATAAAACATCATTAAGGAAGTAAAGCATCAAAACCATGACAACGGAAATAATGACAAGACCCAAAAATCTTAACGCAAGATTAGCGATGAAACGTTTTTTATTAGTAATTTTTAATTTCATCTTGCTCGATAATTGGATCATTGTTAAGATGAATAAACGCCTTAACATACCTTAATCCTTTTTGACGTGAAGCAGGTACAGCTGCTCAAGTGTCAACCCTTGGTCTTTTAATTTAGCGACTTCATAGATGCCGACTAGTTTGCCTTTTCGGATGATTGCGATTCTGTCGCAGATTTTCTCAACGACTTCGATGACATGCGACGAGAAAAATACGGTATTGCCTCTATTGGCGTGTTCACGCATTTCTTCTTTGATCTGGTGAGACGATGTCGGATCCAGTCCGGTTAACGGCTCATCGAGAATCCATACTTTCGGATCATGAATCAGTGAAGAGATCACCACTAGTTTTTGTTTCATCCCGTGCGAATAACTTTTTATTTCATTATCGATGGCATCGGTTAAAGCGAAACGTTCAAGGTAATGGTTTAGTCTAGCATCGCGGTCTTCATCAGAAACCATGTATAAATCCGCAACATAATTAATATATTCTCTGCCGGTTAAACGTTCGTACACGGCATGGTTATCGGATACATATCCAATATTCAGTTTTGCTTCTAAAGGATGGGTTTGAATATTATATCCGCAGATTTCCATCGTTCCCTGTGTGATGGACTGTATGCCCACTAAACTTTTAATCGTGGTCGATTTACCAGCGCCGTTATGTCCTAAAAAGCCGAAAACTTCTCCACCTTTGACGATTAAAGAGAAATCATCAACCGCAAAATTTTTAGATGATCCATACCGTTTACTGAAATTTGAAATTTTTATCATGTCTGAACCGTTGTAATTGATATTTTCAAGTTCGTTTTTTTTCTTCAAAGCATTCACTCCTAATAAGTCAATTTTCATCTTTTTGCGTTTTCCTAGCATGTCGTAATACTGATCAAACGCCTTGAAGAGCATATCGTAGATTGCCCAGGTAATAAACATCATGACGATGAACCCGGCATATAACATAATATGATAAAGCCAGAAAAATCTTAATGTGACCGTTTCATTAATCTTGATTGCTAAAACATAGGTGTACTGAAGTCTCTCAATGCCTAACATTCCGCTGATATGATCCGAATAAAGAAAGAAATAATCGACGCTTTCATAATTGTTAAACCACGCATTGATAATAGCCATTGAAACGAAATACAGACTAAAGATGAAAATAGCTTTATACATCATCTTCAGCGTCGGCCGTTCAAAGACCCTTAAAGCGACGCCTAATACCGGAAGAACGAATGCGTATATGTGATTATACCAGTAGCCGACGGATGACATCGTAAAGGCATCAATACTGTAATTTGGTAATAAGATGGCGAATGCTGCACCGACGACATTGACGAAGTAACTGAAGTAAAAGACCCCTTTCAGTTTGAATACATAAGCAAAAAACATCATGATAATGGCAGTATTACAAAGGTGCAGGGGTAGCCCTCCCAACCCATATCGACGAATATAAAAGAACTGGAAGAATCCTGATAGTGATAGTATTACAAAGAAAAGATTTTTGTCTTCCTGCTTTTTATTTCGCATTAACAGATAACCGAGAATCATAAAGACGAAGGAGAAATAAATGGTTATCCGGTGAATGGGAGTAAATTCATCCGCGACTGCACCTAAATTGCCAAACAAATTATAAAGCAGCGACTGAGGCATAAATGCGGGCAGCGAGAAGAAAAATACTAATATGGTATTTTTAACCGTAGATTTCGAAAAAAAGATTTTTTTATCGGTAATAATGATGTAAAGATTTAATAATGCAATGATTCCGAGAATAACTGTTTCGATCAAGAACTGAATTCCGCGGAAGGAATACATGATTTCATTTCCCGGTCCAAAGAAAGCAGTTAAATGTGAATTAAAGAAAATCGAATTAAGAATAAGCGTAATTGTTCCCAACACGCCTAACGAAAGTTTCAGTGACGGTTGTTTAAAATAACCGCTGACGATTCCGAACGCAACTAATGTTAAAGTAATCCAGCGTAAGAAAATGATAAAAAAGGTTTTTAGTCCGCTAAAAAACCAAGTAGATTCGATATTTGAAGATACATTGCCAATTTTTAACAAATTATAGGTGCCATCGATCATATCCGATGAAAACAGTCTAAAGAGGTATACAATGAATAAAGTAACGCTGAGAATTTTTAGCGTTTTTGGTAAGTTAATCACAGTTTTTTTAGATAACAGAATAATTATCGCTGTGATAAAAACAGTAATCAGTGGAATAAGTACAGAAATCACATCTTCGCCCTCGTTTCAGGAAGTAAAATCATTCATCAAAAGATGAAAAATACAAATATTATAAAATCAATTATAATATATCACACAATCTTCATAATTGCTAGATTATGATTACATCATAATTGATTGTTCATATAAAAAACCTCAAAAATTGAGGTTTTGTTGGTAAAAACTACTTATTAATGAATAAAAAAATAAAAAGAGGGCTCTATGAATCAAAATGAATGAATTTAGTCTCGCCATTACATACTTTTCTGAAATATTCAAAAATGGTTTTCGTCATCATGGCGTCTTCAAATGCATCATGTGCCTGTTCTTCCGGATCCATGCCAGTATACGCTTTATATGCATTAAACAAACCTAAATCGTTTTTTAATCCGAAATAATGTTTATGAAGCTTAAGTAAATCGATAAACTGGACATTTCGGGTTAAATCGGGCAGTTGATGCAATACCGATGATTTTTTGATTTCAATAATATCGTTTTGGCCCCAGACGATAATCATCGGTCTTAATGTTTTAATAATGCGTTCAAAGATTCGGTAAAACTCGTGATAGGAGATGCCAGAGTCTATGGTCTCCTGGGAAATATGTAAGAATTTTTTCGTTCTGTTTGTTAATTCCTTAAACAGGGTAGGTTTGATGAATTCTTTATGTGTTTCCAGAATTTGGCCATCGCGATCGACTAAAACCATGCCCCACTGAATGATTTCAGAAACGAAATTTTCATAGTTTTGATAAGGAGGCATCGACATTTCCAAATCAAGAAACAATTTAGGCTGAGTTCCGTTGACGATGGACTGAATACCTTTTTTGATAATGTTGGTATCATAGTATATTCTTGGATTCTGCCGATCGGGAAAAATGATTTTCTCTAAAGATTCGACCGTCCTGGCCATAACGCCTTTCTGTCGCTTTTCATTGTCACTGACCAACATAAAGAGATAGATTCCCTCATTAAGATACTGCATAAAGGTATTAAACATTCCTTTTGCCATATAAAAATAAGCAACGCGTTTACCTTGCTTAATTGAAACAATCCGATTTTCTATGATCACGCTGTGCAATGGTCCGTAAACGTAAGAAGACATTTTATCACCGGTATATATTTTATCACGAAAAACGACGATTGAAACAAAAAAACGTTACTCACGTTTAGCGAGTAACGCTATTTTTAAATTTTCAATCGCCGGTTTTGTCAGGCCAAGCAATTTCAAATCATCTTCTTTTGCATTTTTGATCGCTTCAATGGTTTTGTATTTCTCCAGTAATTTTTGTTTTGAAGCTTTGCCGATTAACGGAATCTGATCGAGAATTGAAGCAAAAATCTGTTTCGTCTGTTTCTCGCGGTGATAGGTAATTGCGAACCGATGGGCTTCATCCTGAACTTTGGTCAGAAATACATAAAGAGGAGAATGGCGGTCGATAGGAATTGATTCTTCATTTAAACCGATAATCGTTTCGGTTTTATGGGAATCATCTTTTTGTAATCCGATGACCGGGATATCGAGATAGAGCTCGTTCAGAATAGCTTTTGCTGCCCTTACTTGTCCTAATCCGCCGTCCATGATGATTAAATCAGGTCGGTCTTTCATCGACTCCATCAGCAATCGCTGATAACGTCTGTAGATAATCTCTTTCATGGTTTTATAGTCGTCTGGTCCGGTAACGGTCTTTACCTGGTATTTACGGTAACTGTTTTTATCCGGAACACCATTTTTAAATACGACCATCGCCGATACGGGCTGCGTTCCCTGAGTATTGGAATTATCAAATGCTTCTATTCTGACGATTGAATCCAGACCGATAAGACGGGATAATGATTCTACCGCGCCTACAGTCTTCTTTTGTTTGTGAAGATATAAATCAAGATGGGTATCTAAATGAATTTTAGCATTTTCATAAGCGGTAGCGATTAATTTCGCTTTATCGCCGCGTTTAGGGATAAAGTACTGGTTCTGGAAGATTGATTCTAACATTTCATTATCTAACGACTGGGGCAGAAGCACTTCGGCAGGCATTAAATGTTTTTCATAAAACTGTGCGAGATAGTCAAGTACGGTTTCAATGGTATCGCCGTAATAATCATGGATGGATGAGTCCGAAAAGATGATTTTTCCGCCGCGCATAAATAGGATTGTTATGGCAATAAACATTCCGTTTTCATAATAATTGATGATGTCACGATCTTTCGAATCGGAAAAAATAATCTGTTGCTTCTGGGTTGTTTCCTGAATCGAGGTCATCAGGTCTTTATATTCCTTTGCTTTTTCAAACTCAAGTTTTTCAGCGTGAGAAATCATCTTGTTCTGTAACTCTTGAAGAAGATGACCGGTGTTTCCAGAAAGAAACTGACGGATTTGTGAGACAATGTCCTGATTTGTTTCATAAGTTACAGGGTAAACGCAGGGCCCGAGACACTGTCCGATGTGATAATAAAGACAGACTCTTTTCGGCATCGTCTGACATTTTCTTAACGGATACACCCGGTTGAGCAGATCGACGGTTTCTCTAGCGCTGAAACTGTTGGGATAGGGCCCGAAGATATTTTTATTTTTTTTAGAGACTTTACGGGTGATGATTATTTTAGGATGTTCTTCTTTGGTTATCTCGATATAGGGATATGTTTTGTCATCCATTAACATGATGTTATATTTAGGTTTATGTTCTTTAATCAGGGATAATTCCAATAAAAAAGCTTCTTTTTCAGATGAGGTTACAATATAGGTAAAATCATGGATGTCCTGAACGAGTCTCGTCGTTTTCTCATCATGAGAACCGATGAAATAAGAACGGACGCGGTTTTTCAGTACTTTAGCCTTTCCGACATAAATGATGTGATTTGAGGCGTCAAGCATTTGATAACTGCCTGGTAATTCCGGCAGACTGTTAAGTTTGGTTCTGATGGTTTCGTTCATATTGTCGCCTCCTTGTTCAATTATATCAAAACTATTGCGTTCCCGCAATTTCAGGATAAAATAAAAACTTTGGACGAATCCAAAGTTTATAATTTATTTGATATCTTTGATGATATTGTCGATTTTCATGCCTTTTTCGAAAGATTCATCGAACTTAAAGACAAGTTCCGGTACTTTTCGCATTTTGACCCGCGAAGCTAACGTATTTTTGATAAATCCTTTAGCGCGGTCAAGCGATTCCTGAGTTTTAACTCGGTCTTCTTTAGTGCCGTAAACAGTGTAATAAGCAAAGATAAACGATAATTCATTGGTTACTCTGACACCGGTGATGGTAATAAATCCCACTTGGTCTTTTACTTCTCTTTGTAGAATCAACGACAGTTCACGCTGAATTAAAGTTTCCAGGCGATCAACCTTAGCCATTGTTTTTTACCTCTTGCATCGTCGAAGCTTCGATAACGTCATCAATCGCTAAATCGTTATAATTCTCCAGCATAATTCCGCATTCATATCCGGTTTTAACTTCCTTGACATCGTCTTTAAACCGTTTAAGAGAAGCAATTTTACCTTCATGGATGACCACACCGTCGCGGACGACTTTGACTAACGAATCACGTTTGATGGTTCCGGTTGAGACGATACATCCGGCGATAGTGCCGACTTTAGAAACCGTAAACGTTTCACGGATAAGAGCTTCACCAATCATTTTCTTTTCAAAGACAGGATCAAGCAAACCTTTCATCGCTTTCTGAATGTCGTCTAAAGCTTCGTAAATAATATCGTAAATTCTGATTTCAACGCCTTTATTATCAGCGGTTTCACGGACTGAAGCCTGAGGGCGGACGTCAAAACCGATGATAATTGCTTTACTAGCTTCGGCTAATGAAACATCAGTTTCTGTAATGGCTCCGACTCCTGAACGGACGATATCAATCGTCGTTCCTTCGACGATAATTTTGTTTATTGAACCTTTGAAAGCTTCAATTGAACCTTGAGTATCGCCTTTAATGATTAAGCGTAATTCTTTTTCATTACTTTCCGCTTTCTTAAAGAATTCTTCAAGCGACATGTTTTTAGTCATGCCGTGTTCTGATTTGACCTGACGTTCCAAACGCTGTAAAGCGATATCTTTCGTTTGTTTTTCATTTCTAAAAACCATAAACGCATCGCCTGCGAGCGGAACATCGTTTAAGCCGTGAATCACGACAGCCTGCGAAGGTTTGGCTTCATTAATCGTTCTGCCTAAATCATCGACCATCGCTCTGACTTTACCGTAAGTCGAACCAACAACAAACGGATCGCCGACTTTTAACGTACCTGAATTAATCAGAATGGTTGCGACCGGTCCTTTTCCTTTATCTAATTTGGCTTCAATAACTGATCCTGATGCCAAACGGTTAGGGTTGGCTTTGAGTTCCATCATTTCAGCGACTAACTGAATCGTTTCAAGCAATGTTTCCACACCTGTGCCTTTTAGAGCAGAGATATAGCAAAACGGAGTGTTTCCGCCCCAGTCTTCAGCCAGCAAATCCAGATCCGCTAATTCCTGTTTAACCCGGTCAGGATTGGCCTGAGGTTTATCCATTTTATTGACCGCAACGATAATATTACATTTAGCGGCTTTGGCATGGTCAATCGCTTCTTTTGTCTGAGGCATAACTCCATCATCGGCAGCGACAACTAAAATGATAATATCTGTGATTTTTGCACCACGGGCGCGCATTTCAGTAAAAGCCGCATGACCGGGAGTGTCGATAAAAGTAATTTCCTTGCCTTTATGGGTAACCTGATAAGCTCCGATATGCTGAGTAATTCCTCCAGCTTCAGAAGAAACGATGCGGCTGTGACGAATCGTGTCAAGCAAGGTAGTTTTACCATGGTCGACATGACCCATTATGGTAACGACCGGAGGACGTTCTTTTAACTGATCAGGGGAATCGACAATCTCAATCTCATCGAATTTTGTCATATCGGTGATGATTTCATCTTGTAATTCTAACCCAAATTCTAAACAAACCAATTCAATCGTATCACGATCTAAGGCCTGAGTCTGCGATGCCATGATTTTCATAAACATCAGTTTTTTAATAATTTCTGCGACTGGACGATGCATTGCATCAGCCAAATCAAGGACCGTCATACCTTCATGATAAAAAATCGTATCAACAACAACTTCCTGTTTTACAGGAACATTCGGTTTGCGAAAATCAGTTTTTTGTGTCGTTGGATTCTTTTTTTGTTGATTGACATTGGATTTTTTCTTTGGATATGGTTTTTTAACAGCCATATTTCCACCTACTCTCTATATTTCTTGTATTGCCGAATGAATCATCTGAGTAAAATGCTGTTCAGTAATTGCGATAACTTTCCGGTTTTCTTTGCCGATGGCTTTTGACAGTTCTTCTCCGGAAAAAATAGTGATTAATTCAGTGTGATAAAAAGAAGATTTATCAGTAATTCTTTTTGTTGTATTGATCCCGGCATCGTTAGCGAGAAAAACGATCTTTGCTGACTGATTGCGGATAGCTTCTAAAACCTGTTCTTCGCCTGAAACTATTTTTCTGGCGCGTGCAGCCAATCCAAGATGGCCAAGAATTTTCTGGTTATTCATTATCAATCAGTTTTAACAGTTCTTCATAAATTTCATCCGGAATCGGTGTTTCCAGATGACGTTCCAGAACTTTTGTTTTTTTCGCCTGCAATATGACCGCTTTGGTTTTGGAAATATAAGCGCCACGTCCATTTGCTTTTCCGGTCTTATCAACAAAAACAATTCCTTCAGGACTTCTCACTATCCTGATAAGCTGTTTCTTTTCAAAACGTTCGTTAGTAACAACGCATTTTCTTAATGGAATTTTCTTCACTTTGTTCATCAAAAAACAGCTCCTTTATTTAATATTTAATTCCCTGAATAGTTGCGTCGGTCGTCGATTTAATATCTATTTTCCATCCGCTTGACTGAACGGCTAATCTCGCGTTCTGGCCTTTTTTGCCGATTGCTAAAGATAACTGGTCGTCAGGTACAATTGCAACTGCAGAATGTTCTTTCATATCGACTAAAACTGCAACAGATTTTGCCGGCTGAATAGCGTTCGCAACCAATTCTTTCGGATCGTCGCTGTACTTATATACGTCAATTTTTTCACCGTTTAACTGGTCAATGACGTCTTTGATTCTCATTCCGTTACGTCCTAAACATGCTCCGACAGGATCGACTTTAGGATTATTCGTTGAAACGCAGACCTTACAGCGGTCTCCCGGATCACGGGCTAATCCCATTATTTCAATGACACCTTCCTGTAATTCAGGAATAGCATTTTCCATCAGACGTTTTACCAGATTACGGTCAGTACGGGATACATAAACCTTTGGTCCTTTCGTCGTCTGTTCAACTTTAGTGATATAAACTCTAACCTGTGAACCGATGACTAAATCAGAAGGCATGAGATCTTTAACCGGAATCGATGTTTCAGTATCATATCCGACATTTAAAGTTACGAATTCATCGTTCATGCTGACAATTTCGGCGATAATCATTTCACCGGTTTTATCAGTGAAGATATCAAAATTACGTTCTCTCTCTAACTGTTTTAATCCTTGAGTTAAAATCTGTTTTGCAGATGAAGCGGCGATACGTCCGAAATCTTTTGGGGTGATTTTTTGTTCGATGATATCACCTATTTTTGCATTCTTTTTGAGTTGTAATGCTTCTTCTAAGGTGATTTGGGTTCCCTTTTCAACTTCTGGATCGACCGTTTCGACTACTTCATAGGTCGCAATAATCTGGACCTCATACTTATCCTCGTTAAAAATGACTTTAGCGTTTTGCTGGCCGTTATAGTCTTTTTTATAGGCGTTTAGCAAGCCTTTGCCAAAAACGTCGAGGATTTTTTCCTTTGAAATGCCACGTTCTTCTTCAATTTGATCAAGTGCTTTAAAAAATTCTTTACTTATCATTTTCTATTCTCCTACAGTTTGATTGCTAAGCGAATCAATGTGACGTCTAAATAATTAATATCCTGAATCCTATTTCGTCCTTTAATACTGAGAGTATCTCCCTCAAAACCGATGAGTTCTCCTTCAAAAGATTGTTCATAGGTCTGAATGTGGACATATCGGCCAATCGCTTTATTAATTTCTTCACGATTACGCAACTTTCTTTCAGCGCCGGGAGAAGACACTTCTAAAGAGTAATCTTCTTGAATTGGATCGGTTTCATCAAGAAGTGAACTGATTACCTCGGAAGCTTTTACACAGTCCTCAATATCAATACCGTTTTTATTGTCAATGTAAACACGGAGAATATTACTTCTTCGTTCTTTGACAAATTCAATATCATACACATCATAGTCAAGACTTCTAATCCTTGATTCAATCATTGATTTCAACACTTTAAGATCCATTCAAACACCTCCAGTTTTCATTAAAAAGAGAGGGTCCGACCCTCTCTTAAAAACTTATGCTGAAATAATTATAACATAGTTATTGTTATATGACAAGTATTGTCCATATATTTATTGGTTTTCAACTGGTTTTGTCTTAACGTTAATGACGATATCCTGATAGTCAGGATGTTTTTTAAACCATTCGATGGCGTAAGGACATTTAGCTATGATTTTATACCCTTTGCCTTTTAAATATGAATATGCGAGTTCCATTAAGTGCGATGCTACTCCTTTGCCACGCAAAGATTCATCGACGAAAACATGGGTAATATTGACCCGGGATGCGTCGCGGTGAGGGAAGTTGATTTCAGCGAGTAATTTATCATTATCTAATGCATAAATTCGTTCGTCTTCATATTGAAAGTTCATGGTTCCAACCTCCTTAGGTGGTACATAATGATTGAACCGGCAACCGCGACATTGAGAGATTCAACGGTATCGATATCAATGAAAATGTTCAGATGTGTTTTTGATAAAATTTCCGGTCTTACGCCTGCGCCTTCATTGCCTAAAATGATGGCGATTTTGGCGTCTTTTCTTGGAATAGTCGTTAAACTGAAAGCCTCTTTTAATGCGGTCCCATAATAAATATATTCAGGATTATTATCCATGAATTTAAGGATATCATTCTCAACGAGATTGATTTCAAAGATAGCTCCCTGAGTCGAGCGAAGAACCTTAGGATTGTAAGGATCGACAGAATCTTCATAAAGGACAGTGTCAAAACCAAAGGCCAGAGCGCTACGCAAAAGCGTCCCGAAGTTACCAGGGTCCTGAATGCGGTCAAGGATTAGAATCCGGTTACCAATCTCTTTTACCGGAGGTTTTTTGACGATTGCAACCACTCCCTGAGGTTCAATAACTGAAGTGATTTTGTTCATCACTGTATCACTGATTAAAAATGTTATGTCACTGGGATAATCGTTGGAATTGACGGTAAAAATTGCTTTTACTAAATTGCGTTTCAGAGCTTCTGAAACCAGATGATGACCTTCGACGATAAACTCAGAAGTATCATCACGGTTTTTCTTTTTCTGAAGACTTAGCAGATATTTTATTTTCTCATTAGTCACAGATGTTATCATAGCATCACCAGTTTCATTATACCATGAAAACAAAAAAGGAGGCAAACTTTCGGTTTGTCTCCTTAATGTTAAATAATGTATTAATTAGACGACGGGAACATAACTTTCTGGACCACCGTCCATGAATGAACCTAAATCTTCAACTAAAATTCTTAACTGTTCAATTTCATCGATTTCTAGTTGGGTCATTCCTTCCACCGTTTCTGTTGTAAACGGATCATCATAGACGACTGTGTAAGTATATTTGCCAGTGACTGAATCATAAGTTTCGGTAATAAATTCGTCATATGATTGAACTATTGCGGCCTGAGCGATAATGTCATCAATTAACGTTTGAAGATATAATACCAGTTCAGCCGGAACGATATCGCCTTCATAGGAGAATCCATACTCGAAATCGAAATATCCATTAATTACAAGATTGATGAGATAATCAGTATTAAGTGTGTCTCCAGCTAAAAGTGTATCGATTATCATAGAGATATAGACAGCGCGAACAATATTGTCATTCAATTCTAATTCTTCGCCGACTAGGTATTCATTTGGTAATGAATTCATAACATTGATGGCATACATAACGGTTTCTATCTTTTCAACAGTCATCGTAGCCATAAAATCCGTCAGAATTTCTTTTACTTCAAAAATAGCGTTGAAGTAAGTGCTGACTTTTGGTTCTAATTCTAAATACATAATTTCAGTTTCTTCAGGTGTTAATCCGAGTGTATTCAGATAGAAGTACAAGACTTTATCAATCAACACCAAGACGGTTGCTTTATCAGTCTCATCCATTGAAGAGAAAAGATGATATAGGAAGTCTTCACCAGCATTGACTAAAGCTAAAATGCCTGCAGGTGATAAATCCAAGGTTGACGGATCTAATGTTCCGCTTAATAAGCCGATGACAAGGTTATAAGTATCGGTGTCTTCATACATAATCAGAGACCCAATCTCGTCTAGCAATATTAAGGCAACATCTTCTACGAGACCGATGTTCTCGGTGTCATCGAAGAATTCGGAAATATAAACCCAAGATTCATTCGGGTTGCCATAGGATAATTGTTCTTCCCACTGCTTAACCTGCCATTCATAATCATTGATATAATAGGTATAATCATTGTAATAATTAATGCAATCGATTAACCAGATTGGAACAGGAATACTAGTAGAAGTTAAAGCAGGAATTGGACCTCCATAATTCATTAGTACATTTTGCATTGCCGGGTAATAAATCGTCCAATGGAAACTATAATTTAATTCTGCATGATATAACACAGTGTCAAATTTCATATGTTGATCAGTCGTAAGCATATTGTACAGAGCTATATAATCTTCATGAGTCAGCTGCAAATCAGGAGGAACGAAATTACCTCCCTGGATCTGATAATAACGGTTAAGCATATCATCTAATTGCCAGTACAGATTTTCATCTTCCCAATCCCAATAATTATATTCATGTGATTGATGATAATACATCCAGAAATCATTTTCTAATGTGCGATTGTACAAAAATTTGCTCCAGGCTGACTGTACATCGGTCAGTAACGGATCTTCCATTAACGAAAATTCATAATCCATCGAATCTAACAAGTCTGTTAATGCTTGCGTCCAGTAATCGTACTCAGCTAAAGCATCTTCATAATAGCCTTGAATTTCGTCAAGATAGGTTGAGTCATATTCGTACATAACCATGTAATCACTGAATCCGTCTAGGAAGCGAGCGACCATTCCTGCTAAAGTAGCGTTGTCAAATCCCATCGCTCCAATCATCAGATAAAGTTCCTGAACATCCTCAATCGAATCAATCATTTCGACAAACTCTTGTAGTTCCATAACCTGCATAATGGTAAACAAGACTTCTGCTTCAGAATCAAGATCAAATGTCGTTAGGATTACATTGATTAAAGCTTCTGCCTGTCCTTCATCCATTTCTCCGTAAGGATCAATCAGATTAAGAAACATTTCGTGAGCGTCAAGATAGTCATAAGGATCCAAAATATCTTCTAACTGACCGTCACTAAAGATTTGAACAAGTCTTTCTCCACGGCGGTAAAGTTCATACATTTTCAGCATTTCATCAACGGTAGGATTTTCCGGATTGATTAATGCGATTTCATGTGATAAAGCAATCATTTGATTAATATTATCAATCATAGCTAATTTAACGGCGTTTACTACGATAGGATCAGCACTGAACTGAGTATTAATATCAAAGTAAACAGTGACGAAATGTCCAACGAGCATATCCGTATTGACGCTGCCGTCATAGAGTAATGCATCGACTAATTGAGCAACAAGTATAATCATTGCCTTTTGATCATTTTCCATACTGATGCTGTTCAAGTTTGAAACAAATGTCATGATTGCTTCTACTTTTTCAGGCGTCATGCTGTTGAGTATATTAATAATTTCACCATAAACGTCAGATAAAATACCAAAGTATTCAGGTCCTTTGACGTCAACCAAAGCAAGAATCATCGCTTGCTCTTCGGTTGGCATATCGGTTGTACTTAAATAGATTTCTAACATGTCATGGCCCATCGAAATGATATTTGCAGCATCTGCTGCATCCAAGGTTGAAGAAACAAGTGCTAATAAATCAGCAACCTGATGAGCATAGCCCGAAATTCCTGTAGGAGTTAAGTCTAAAGAAGAAGGATCGATTGCACCTGAAATCAAGCCATAAATCATATTAAATGTAGTTTCATCGATTCCCACAACAACAGAGGCAGCAACATCATATACAGTACCGGCAAGTGTTGTTAATTTGGCTTTTCCTTCTACACTCCACAGATAATCTCTGAATAATACCAGTAGTTCATGTTCTGCCTGATTTTCAGCCATCCACATGTATTCTTCCTGAATCATCCATTCATATTGATCTACTTCATAATAAGCGTTCCAGAAATTATATCCAATTTCATTAAACACTACATCGCCTACGGAACGATATGAATAATTTTCATCTTGATACTGATTAGCAAGGAATTCTGCCTGTCTGAAAGTTGTAAACTCATATTGTTTCAATCCAATGTATAAGTCAAGCAAAGGATTATATAATAAGAGTAATTCAGGAGATAAAGAATTATGTATAGAGTTATATTGTGCCATGAAATAATCAGCATCCTCTATATCTTCCCAGTTGTATTTAGCTTCGTAATACATGTTGAGATTCCATTCCATCTCATAATAAAGCCCATAATCAAATTTGTTGTCTTTATCATATCCTGTTCTAGGCCATAATGCTTCTTCATATGCTTTCTGCAATACCATTCTTTGGTATTGAGCATTTAAGTAGTTCTGACAAGCAGTGGCAGCAGGCGCTGGTAAAGACAAACAGTAATTCTGCATCGCGGTCTTTTGTTGTAATAAGAATTCGTTCGCAGCAATTAATTCGCCTTCAAAATAGGCAATGTTATCTAAATATTGCTGTTCGTCATACCTATTTGATTCCATGTCGATGACAACTAAAATCGTTGATACTAACATTCCAACGATTCTATCTCTGTCATAACCTTCCAAGACCAATTGAGCGAACCAGGTTTGGAAATCGGCTAATGAAGATACTGTAAACAATTCTTCCGCCATTCCCATCATGTCAAGCATCATTAAATAAGTTTCTTCTTCGGTATCCATTTCCGATACGAACATGAGCATCTCAATCATCTGATCGATATCCTCAACTGACATGTCTTCGCCACCAATTGATAGTACCATTAAAACGAGTGGTTCGTAATGTTCTTCGTATACGGCATTAATGCTGATATTTCCAGTAACGTTACTGAATGCAGCATCCCAACCAGTAAACTTAACTCCTGGTTTATAAGGAGCGGTTGGCGCGGTTGCACCTTTACCATATTCAACTGTTTCTGATAAAATTAAAGTTCCATCATCATCATAGAAATTAACGGTAAAGGTCAATATCTGCCATTTCGCATAAAGAGTTAAATTGCTTGATGGCATTGTTGAGAACGTATAAGCGGAGGTTAATCCGCTATCGGAATACCAGCCAACAAATGTATACCCAGTTTTTGTTGGAGCAGTCGGAGCTGTTACTGTCGTTCCGCTTGCCTGAGAAATATTGGTTACTTCTGTGCCGCCATTTTCTTCAAAAGCAATCGTAACAGTTCCAGGAAGTGTGGTTACTGTCGTCACGGTAGTAGTCGGCCCGGTAGTTGGTGCTGCTGTTGTTGTTGTAGTAGTAATTGGTTCAGAGGTGATAACTTGTGTTGTTGTTGCTTCTGAACCTGAAGTAGTCGTTAGTTCGGTTTTTTGACCGAACCAGTCACATCCGGCAAGAACTAAGGTTGCTAGAAACATGAACAAAATCAGAAAAATCCGTTTTTTCATAAAAACCTCTCCTTATTAATATGTCTTGCTTGTAAATTTATTATGTCTACTTTCAATATATCACGTATAATTTAAAAAATAAAGACTATCTATCGATATATCGATATAATAATATGAATATAATATGAAAAATATCAAAAAAACCACCCGAGAATGGGTGATTTAATTTGAGTGGTATTTTAATATATGATTATTCTAAATTTAATGACTTAACCTGTTCAAAACCATTCAAGATATCGTACTGCCGGATGGTTCTGTATGAAATTGAATATACCGAATCATTGATGAATAATCCGCGCATCAGATAATCGTAATAATAATACTCGTTATAAACGGAAGATTCGGTAGCAACCGGCAATTTAGCAGCTAAGGATAAATCACCTTCAAGGGTAATTTTAAAGACATACAAATTTTGTGTATACCGGTATTCATAATTGGTGACAAGACCGTATTCGAATACCGGAATAGCAACATACCAGTAATCCGCATCAAGAGGCTGATAATAAACAAACATCTTATGATCATACGATACCGGCGTATAGCTGTAAGTTCCTTCGATGAAGTACGTATCGATATTGACCGGATCGTCGCCTTCCGTATTGTAAATACTAATCTTAACTCCCTGGAACTGACCAAGATTATTAGCCTGACGCCCAACACCGATCATTAGTTTATCAGTCATTTCATGGAGATAATCGCTGACGCCGTTTTCAAATAATTCTCCAACGATTTTAGGTTCTAAAGGATTAGATAAATCAAGTTTGTACAGCGGATCGGTATTAACGAAAGTCACTACAAAAGCGGTATCGCCACTGTATCTGACTGAATAAATTCTTTCACCTGGTTTTCCTAATCCGCCAAGAACTGAAATAAATTCCATTTCTTCTAAGGTAGTAGCGTCTAAGATAAACAACTGATTGTTTAATGTACTTCCTTCTTCGTTATTCCAAACCCAGTCAGTCGTAGCGATTCTGAAGGTTCCATTGTACTCATCCATAGAAAATTGATTTAACGGAGACCCTTCGATTGCTCCCATGGCTTTATAAACTAATTTACCTTCTTCTAGCGCAAATCTTAATACATAGGAAGTGTATTCATAATATCCTTTTTTTTCATCGTAAGTCGAGCGGTATACGACAGAATATAAGTTATTAGTACTCATATAGATTTGATAGGTAGAACCAATATAAGCATCAACCTGTGCAGCTGAATCATCATTGATATTGAGAGAAGCAATCAGTAAATAACTAATCGAGTAATTATCGTTCGGAATATAATAAATATTCTCTGCCGGTAATAGAATAGTATCATCTGAAACGGCTGAATCCTGATAGAATGGCACAAAATTATCATCTAAGTAACCATAGTTAACAAAGTAATTATTCATGATTAAGAATAGTTGTCCGTCAATCATCCGGCTTTGAGTAAGGTATGACTGATCGAAATAAAGTTCTTTCGCTACCGTTACATTTTCTTTATCTTCAATATCCAGAATAACGACTTTTACACCACTTTGGTACCAGTAATAACTGTAAAAATCCCTAACCTCATCGTTTTTCTCATCAATCTCGATTTGATGACTTTCATTACCTAAGAGGACAACGCGGTTATCATCAAAATACATGGTATCTAAATACAGATTATCTGCTTTGTAAGTATATACTATTTGTAACGTATCGACCTTTACGATAACAAATTTACCCATGGTGACAAGGTAAATGTAATCGCCGTCGGTAATTACCGTATCTGATTCATCGACGCCATCGACCTGTGTATTCGTCTGGCTGAAATTATTAGCAGAGGTGGTGTCTGAGGTGTAGTCGACGTTATTATCAACTGCACCGACGCTTTCTAGCATCAAATCGGTTGTAAAAAAGCGCAATCCCCCTTTAAGCGAATAATATCCATCTTTTTTCTCATAAAACTGACTTAAATAACTTTTAAGCTGATCATAATTTTCAAAACTTCCAACCGAGGAAATATCGGGCAGATTGTTAACTTTTGTTGTCTTTGATTGACAACCGATTAAAACGACCGTTACAAAAAGAATAATCATTGATAACAATATTTTTTTCATAAAATAACCTCCTATATGCTTTGACATTAAATAAACAACTCAAATCAGAATATTGTTGGAAAAAAAAGCCTAAATAACAAAATTATCTAGGCTGTTCTTCTTATTCTGTTAATTTTAGGAACAAATCAATATCTTCTTTAATGATTTCGAGTGATCCGCGCCAGAAGTCTGGTTTAGTCACATCGATATTGGCAAACTTGGCCACATCTTCAACTGTCATTTTGCCTGTGGCTGCTAATAAGTCATCATAAATATTGACGAAAGCCTGTTTATCGTGAAGGTACTGTGCATACAATCCTTTTGCGAATAAAAGGCCGAAAGCATATGGGAAGTTATAATAACTGCGGCCACCGCTGTAATAGTGCCCTTTGCACGCCCACATATAAGGATGTAAGAAGTTCTCGTCTAATCCGTCGCCATAGGTCTGTTTCTGAGCGTCAATCATCATTGATTTCAGTTCATTTTCATCAAAAACGGTTTTTT
Organism: uncultured Caryophanales bacterium; assembly: GCA_937928185.1. Classification (GTDB taxonomy): domain Bacteria; phylum Bacillota_I; class Bacilli_A; order Izemoplasmatales; family Hujiaoplasmataceae; genus UBA5603. Next base: position 6,531 of record CALEZX010000120.1, on the reverse strand, counting down.
TACGTCCCTCAAAAACTGCTTTTTCAAAAATAAAACGGCTCATGATGTCAACGATAACCTGAGTATAATCCTGAATCGAACTTTCTAAAAGATAAATCTTTTCTTCTTCATTTTTAGCTTCTTTCAAAGCAGCTTTATTCACAATCGTTTCACAGAAAGTTGAGGCAGTTTCGGCTACTGGCATCGTATAATCAGTATTTAAAGGCGATTCGTTGAATATTGCTTCGCCATGGTAAGCATGTCCTAATTCATGCGCTAACGTAATAATATCACCAAAAGCTCCGGTGAAGTTAGTTAATACACGGCTTTCTTTAATCGATGTAATGTTGGCGCAGAATGCACCTCCGACTTTTCCTTTTTTAGGGAAGTAATCAACCCAGCCTTCTGAGAAAGCACGCTCTGCCATATGATGTAAACGGGAATTAAACGTTTTAAAGTTTTTCAGGATATAGGCGTTCGCTTCTTCAACGGTATAAGTTGTCGTAATGTTCCCGATTGGTGCAAATAAATCATAAAACGGTAACCCGTTCTGATGACCTAATAGTTTTGCTTTTCTCTGTAAATAACTGCGGAAAACAGGAAGATATTCTGTCATCACCGAGAGCATGGCGTCTAACGTCGATTTCTGCATTCTTGAATCGACCAAAGCCTGATGTAACGGTGATTCATATCCTCTGAAATCACTAATGGTGTTGACTTCGCCTTTAATGCCGTTCAGTGCGAATGCTAATGATTTATCAATCGCCTCGTAAGCAGCTAATTCTGCTTCATAGGCAGTTTTTCTGATTTTCGGGTCATGATGATAGGCAAGATTTCTGACTTCCGACAAAGTGATTTCTTTGCCTTCATAACTGACGGCTAAAGTTGATGTCAGCAACGACTGTAATCTTCCCCATGAAGAAGAACCGGATTGTTTTAATTTCGAAATCAAGGTTTCAGTTTTCTCATCAAGCATATATCTGGCGTTCTGAATGATTTCCTTAATATGGAAACAATGTTCTTTTAGTAAATCATCAGATTCTATCGCTTCATCAATATCAGGAAAATCTCTTAACCATTTTTTGAACTGGGTTTCAGTGGCGGTTAATTCAGAAAAACTCATCTGAAAAGTCGTAATGTACTTGATAGCTGTCTGATTTGTTGAATCGGTCGATTGCTGGAGCGATGCAAAATGATAGAGTTTATCGGTCAGTAATGTAAACTCCATGTTAAGTTTTATGAAAGCAATCAATGTGCTGATTTTGTCATCATAGGATACAAATTTTTGACTGAAATTATTGTATTCCTGAATAATGGACTGAAATCTTTGTAAATCACTGGCAAAGGCAGGATCTTCAAAACTTAAATACAATTTGTCTAAATTCCATGTGTTCATAATTTTTAACCTTTCATTTTATAATATTCTTGGATGCCCAAGTGATAACTTTTAGATAATTTTTCCCCGCTGGCGACGGTTTTATAGATGAGTTTCTGATCAAAAATGAAACCACATTTTTCGATAACCCGTTCCGATTTATGATTATCGACAAAATGATAAACTTTTATCAACGGGGTTTTTAACTCGTCAAAAGCATAATGTAATACTTTTTTTACCGCTTCTGTCATGTATCCATTGCCTTCGTATGGCGTGGATAATACATATCCTAGTTCAGTAACGAATCTGCCGCTGATATCCATCCTCCGGTGCAGACCGATTGAACCGATAACGCGGTTTTCCTCTTTTAATACAATCGCCCAGGTATCATTTTGTTCGATAAAACGATTAATGATTGACAGTGATTCTTGAACCGATTGGTGAGGAGCCCATCCGGCAAGCGGACCGACGGTGGACAGGCTGGCATATGCAAATAAATCTTCAGCATCTGTCAGTTGCCAGTCACGAAGGATTAATCGTGAAGTTTCGAGTCTTTTCATTCAAAACACTCCTCAACGGTGAGACCTTTTCCTAAAATGTCGGTGTGCTGATAAACAGATAAGCTTAAAGTTAATGTATTCTCAACGGCTTGTTTAATCATCGGCTGGTAGTCAAAGGATTTTTCGAAACTTAATGCATGTTTCTGATTAGGACGAATCGACGGATTAGAGGGTAAATATACTGTGCAGCAATCCTCAAAAGGTCTAATTGAGATATCGAAAGTGTCAATTGTCCTAGCAATTGCCATGATGTCTAATTTATCATATGTTGCTAAAGGACGGATGATTAATGCTTGTGTCACTTCACTGACACAGGCCATGCTCTCTAAGGTCTGTGAAGCTACCTGACCGATTGATTCGCCATTGACAATAGCTAAGCAACGGTTGTAATTCATCACTTCAGCCGCTATCCGGTACATCATACGGCGCATAATGGTCACAAGATAACTTTCCGGAACGGAATGGATAATTGAAGAATGGATCTGTTCAAAAGGAACTAGGTGAAGTTTGATTTTATTATGCGGGGCGAAAATCGAGAGTTTTTCAACGAGATCAATGGTTTTCTGAACAGATTCAACGGCCGTCATGGGCGTTGATTCAAAATGAATGCATTCAATTTCAATTCCCTGTTTCATCGTCAGGTAACCTGCAACAGGAGAATCGATACCTCCTGATAACATCAATAAAGCTTTTCCGCCGATGCCAACAGGATATCCGCCCATTCCCTTGATGGAATCTGTAAAGATATACGCTCCGTCATCACGGATTTCTACAGATAAAACTAATTCAGGATGGTGAACGTCGACTTTCAGATTAGGATATGCTTTTAATACTTTTCCTGCAATTTTCGGCGATATTTCTTGACTGGTTAAAGGATAGTTTTTATCAGCTCTTTTTGTTTCTACTTTAAAGGTAATAATCTGATCATTAACTTTTGATTTCAGTATTTCAATCGAGACATTGACGATATCGTCGAGATCGGTAGTGCATTTGGTAATTAGACTATATGAATGAAGTCCTGAAACGCGATTCAAGCGTTTGACGACTTCATCAACGGATTCGTTATTTAACTCGATATAAAGACGGTCGTGGCGTTTATCAATAGTCGTATTTAGGCCATATAATTTTGACTTCACCAGTTCAACGACTTTATCCACAAAAATATGGCGATTTTTTCCTTTTAAGGTTAATTCGCCATAGCGAACTAGTATTCTTTCATACATAAGCTTCATCCTCATTTCAAACCAAATACTATTTTAACATATTTCTTGAGAAATCCCGCATTTTTTTATATAATTAAAACGGTGATAATATGTTTAAACCTATCGAAATTTCTCCTGACAAAGAAGAGAATTTAAGTTATTTCCTTCAGAATATTGAAGGATATATCAGTAAAGAAGAAAATTTATTAACTAACTTATCGAATTTCGCAGCGATTGTATATTATTTTTTTAAAGACGTCAATTGGGCGGGTTTTTATCTTTACGACGGAACCAAACTCTATTTGGGTCCCTTTCAGGGTTTGCCTGCCTGCACGACGATTGCGCTTGGAAAAGGCGTTTGCGGCACTGCTGCAGTTAACCGTCAGACATTAATCGTTCCGGATACCCGGTTATTCCCCGGACATATCGTCTGTGATGAAGCGTCTTTATCAGAAATCGTTCTTCCCATCATCAAAGATAATCAGCTTTTTGGGGTACTTGATATCGACAGTCCGGTACTTAACCGCTTTGATAAAACTGACAAAGAATTCTTAGAAAAGGGATTGCACGTTTTGATTGACAACCTATAGCTCTTAAGGTATAATATACCGTGCGCATGTAATAAAAAGCAGTTGTTTTTGAATTTTTCACTGCTCGATTGTTCCAAAACAGGTTTGGTAGTACCGTTAACTGCTTAACGGGAAAACATTAAAACAATCCTCTTGAGAAACTCAGAACTCCTCTCAGTTACGCGTAATAAAATATGGAGGACAATATATGTCAAGATTCACAGGATCAGAATGGAAAGTATCACGCCGGTTGAACTATTCCATCACCGAAACCGGTAAAGAACTCAACAAACGCCCATACGCCCCTGGCCAACATGGACAAAAACGCTCGAAGTTATCTGAGTACGGAACTCAGCTTCAGGAAAAGCAACGCGTTCGTTTCACTTATGGTGTTAACGAAAAACAATTCCGTAAAACATTTATCGAAGCAAAAAAATTACCTGGTAAACAAGGCGCTAACTTCTTATTCTTATTAGAAAGCCGTCTTGATAATCTTGTTTACAGAGCTGGTTTCGCCAGAACTCGTCAACAAGCCCGTCAGTTAGTTAACCATGGTCATATTTTACTTGATGGCAAAAAAGCTTCTATTCCGTCATTAAGAGTAAAACCGGGTCAAGTCATTTCTGTTAAAGATACTTCTAAAGATTTACAAATCATCAAAGACGCTTTAACAGCAGTTATTTCCAGAGTTGAATTTGTCAGCTTTGACGATAACTTACAGGCAGCTACTTACGTTCGTTTACCAGAAAGATCAGAGATTCTTCCGGAAATTAAAGAAGCTCTCATCGTCGAACTTTACAACAAATAATCAGTAAACCCATTCGCAAGAGTGGGTTTTTATTTTTTATCGCATCTTTGATGCGTTTTTAATAATAATACGGTACAATATGGTTGGTGATACGATGGAATTTAAGCCCCTAACGATTAATGAGCACGAATTATTTAATAAGTATAAACATTCCTCATCTTTTTGCTGCAACTATCTGGGCAGTGAACTTAATTATCAGAATTTAATGACCTGGAAGGTCGCCGATAAGATCGAATATGCGGTGATTGATGATGTAACGATGATTATCAAGGGACAAAACCGAGGAATATCTTATTTTTTTCCGCCGATGTCTCAATCAGAGAAAGATTTCATCAATGCCATTTTGGCAATGGAGAAATGTGCTTCCGCTCATAACATCCCGTTTCTCATCAAAGGACTGTCAAAAGAAATGGTCGCATTAATCAGAGAAAGCGGACTGAAATATCGGATTGACGAAGAACGAGATTATTTTGAATATTTATATGATCCGGAAGGATTAAGAACTCTTTCGGGGAAAAAATATCATAAAAAAAGAAACCTGTTAAACCAGTTTCTAAAAAATGTGAAATACGACTTTAAAGCCTATGAGCCCGGCGATGAGGAACTTATCAGGGACTTACTGATTCGCTGGGAAAACAAGAAAAGTCATGCTTTTGAACATCAGGCGATTTTTGATGCGTTAGCTCATCTGGATAAATTAAATTGTTTCTGCGATATCATCTTGATAGACGGTGTCGCCCATGCCTTTTCTATCGGCACAATTGCCGATAATATGGGGCTGGTATTATTTGAAAAAGCTGATACTTCTTATACCGGAATTTACCAGGCGATAAATTATTTGTTCGTTAACCGTCATTTTTCGGATGTAAATGTCATTAACAGACAGGAAGATCTGGGTATCCTCGAATTAAGAAAAGCCAAATTATCGTATAATCCGGTGGGTTTTGTCAAAAAATACAGTTTAATGCGTAATCACTTAACCTTAAATGAGGTTAATGAATTAAAAGTTTTATATCAAGAAGCTTTTGACGATTCCGAAGGTTATCTTAACTACTTCTTTGGTCAGAAATACCGCGCCGAAAATGTCATCTTCGTAAAAAAAGAACAAAAAATCATTTCTGCATTGCATCTGGTCAGAAAAAACCTGTCGGTCATGGAAACCATTTATCCCTTACCCTTCGTCGTCGCCGCCGCTACTTTAAAAAAATACCGAAATCAGGGTTATATGAAACAGGTCCTGAAACAGACTTTTTCTGAACTGTATAACCGCAAATATCCTTTATGCGCTTTATCTCCTTTCGATGAATCTTTTTATAATCCCTATGGATTTGAGACCATCGTCAGGACGAAAAACAGGGAAATCATGCTTACTGACGATGCCTTATATCAGAAACACATCGCGACGAAAGATGATACCGAACGTCTCATTACCCTCTATCAAACGTATATGAAAAATAAAAATATTTATATCGAACGTAAAATCAGCGATTGGGAAAACCTTTTTAATGAAGTCGAGTCGGACTCTGGGTCAATCGTCATCTTAACCTATGAAGGAAACGACGTCGGATATTATACTTTATTCGGAAATGTAATCGAAGAACTTTGTCTGCTTAAAAATGACTATGTGCCGAATTATCCTGAATTTACGTCCGGAATAATCGACGAGCTGAACTGCGATAACGGCATTAGCCGTTTAATGATCCGGATTGTGAATACCAAAAAGTTTTTAGAGCAGTATCCTTTCGATGAATCCATAACAAAAAAGTACCGCATAAAAATCAAAGATGATTTCTTTCAGGCCAATGACGTCACGATTGAATTGTCGATTAATCAAGGTATGGTATCCATTCGCGATATTGAAGTTTATGACAGTTTTATCACCGTAAATGAACTGGCTGACTGGGCATTCAATCAAGGCAAGTATCCTTTCAATCAGCCCATGACCATAATATTTGACCGATATTAAAAAGACTCGACTGAGTCTTTTTTTTATAGATAATTTGTCAAATTAAGCGCAACACATTAGATGAATTCATTG
>CALEZX010000119.1 GCA_937928185.1 uncultured Caryophanales bacterium | reverse complement strand
TATTTAATCGTCAGAATGATGATAGAAGTCAGGTTTCAAAAACAATTTAAACTTGACTATAAAATCCGTTATATCGTTTTATATGATTTTTTGTTCCTTGTCGGGATAATTTCTGGTATACTATCCGTTGTTTTTATTTTTATAATCCCCGATATAGCGACAATGCTCGATAAAATTATTCCCGCAGTCATAACGACCTTGGTTTTATTGTTCTTCTTTTTAACCGATCTTGTCGCTAAAAAGGATTTCATGACTTATTTTTTTCACATTATCTATGAGACGTTAATTCATGCGCTGCTGTTTTTTGTTTTGCAGTTCGTCATTAACATTTCTAATCCGATATTATGGACGGTAGCGTATGCATTGGCTCTTGGATTAATATATCTTTTTAAGGATATTCTGTCGAAAGAAATTTATTTTCTCAATAAACAAGCTAAATCGACCATTCAGTGGATATGTTTTATTTTAGCGCTTTTGATATTTTTAAAACTCGAGTCGATGCCAAAGATAATTAACAGTCTTGTTTCAGAAAAAGTCATCGTTCAGGACGAACTTGTTTTTCCCGGCGTTTTGGATATTGTCAACATGCGGGCAACCGATGATTATTATTATGTTATTGATTCCACCGGAAATTTAAGTATTTATTCTAAAGATCTTGAACTCTTGGAATATTATGATTACAGATATGGGGTAAGTTTCCGAACAATTCAGGACGAACTATATTTGTATGGCATGGGGGAGACACCAAGTATAACCACTTTCTATAAGATTGACGGAACGAAAGTTGAATTGCTCGGAGAGATAGAGGCAACGCTAGATCGGCCAAGGGATCGGCATTTTCCGATTATCATCGGTGATCAATACTATATCGTTTATTATCACGTGAAAGACATTAGTTTTTTTAATACCTCTGAAGTCATCGAGGTTGTATCATTAGATGACCCTAGTTATTCATTAGATTTATCCATAACCGATAATCTTTTATATGAGGATAATAATCTCTACATTTCAAGAATTAATCAGGAATCTAATTACTCGATATTAACTTCTAATTATTTAATAGGAGGTACGAACCGGATGTATGCATCCGGAATGACTGTTGCCTATTTCGACACAGAGGATTTTACAGGATTATCATTGGCAAGGGTTGAAGACGTTCAGACCGATACCGGCTTTATCCCTAAGTATAAAATCGATGCTTATACCTACTTAACTAATCTTTATGTGACTGACGATTTATTCGTGGTTAGCCAAGCCGGAGTATCAATGCTCGTATATGATTATCAGGGCAAGTTATTAGGAAGCATCGATACTCACATGTATTGGGATAAAATGCCAAATACTTATTATCAAAACCAATTATATTTTTGGGGAAATCATAACTTTGGAAAAGTCCTGATTTTAGATTTAAAAGAACTTAATCATCCGGTTTTTCAAACATTACAATTGTCAAAACAAAATACGAATGATGAAATTCAGTTGAGTTATATTGAAGATTATCATTATGATTGGAATAATAAATTACTCTATATTTATTTTGAGGCTCCGCTTCTTGTCGCATTACTTATTTTTAAGAAAAAAACCAAAACTGACGATTGATATACCTACCCTATCGAAGCGATAATTAAGAAGTGAATCTCGCGTAATCCATAACTGATTCACTTCTTTTATTTGTAGTAATCGCTTTGGAATACTCTATTAATTAAACATGGTTATCGTTAATGATTTCTTAATTGTATACAAGTTGATAATCTTTAATATTACTGCTATAATTGTGAGTATGCAAAAGGATAAAAGAATACTTTAGTGATGTTCTTAATTTTAAAATAAATCATTGTCTTATTGCTGCTAAAATATCAAAGTAATTTCGTTCTTTATAAAAAAAATCGTTAATTAATGAGGAGCAATCATATGAAAAAAATACTAATCGTCGGCGGCGTAGCTGGTGGGGCTACAGTCGCTACCAGACTCCGCCGTCTGTCAGAAGAAAATGAAATCATTATCTTTGAACGCGACGAGTTCGTTTCATTCGCAAACTGCGGACTTCCATATTATATCGGCGGGGTTATAAAAGACCGTGACCGTCTGCTGGTCGAATCCGTTGAAGGTCTTCATGACAAATTTAATTTAGATGTCCGCAACTTCTCGGAAGTAACAGACATCAACCGGGAAAAGAAAACCGTCACAGTAAAACAGGTCAAAACCGGTTCAGTTTATGAAGAGAGTTTTGATATTCTTGTTTTATCTCCCGGAGCTAAACCAATCGTTATTCCAACCCCCGGATTAGAAAGTGCGACGAATGTCTTTACGCTTCGCAACATTCCTGATACCGACCGGATTAAATCTTTCGTCGAAGAAACCCATCCGTTGACCGCTGTAGTCATCGGCGGCGGATTCATTGGAATAGAGATGGCTGAAAACCTGACCGATATCGGTATTAAGGTATCTGTCGTTGATTTAGCGAATCAGATATTAACGCCGCTCGATTTTGAAATGGCTAAAATGGCTCAAAATGAGATGGAAGCACATGGCGTCAGTTTTTATTTATCTGACGTCGTCAGTTCTCTTTCAGATCAGGGTAAAACGGTAACTTTAAAAAGCGGTAAAGTTTTAACTGCCGATATGGTTATTATGGGCGTCGGCGTTAAACCGGAAAATGAATTAGCAGTTAAAGCCGGATTAAAGGTTGGTCCGAGAGGGCATATTGTTACAACTTCATCAATGCTGACGGTCGATTCAGTTACCGGTGAAACGGTAACGAATATCTATGCAATCGGCGATGCTGTTGAAGTTAAAGACTTAATTGACGGAACGCAGACCGCAATTGCACTTGCCTGGCCGGCAAACAGACAGGGACGTTTAGTCGCTGACCACATTAGTGGGAAAGAAACTCACTATGTCGGTTCATTAGGAAGTTCAATCGTCAAAGTCTTCGATTTAACCTTTGCTTCGACCGGTCATAATGAGAAAATCCTTACCCGTAAAGGCGTTCCTTACCGCTATGTTTACGTATCAAGAGGTAATCATGCCGGATATTATCCTGGTGCTCGCGACATCTTCATGAAATTACTTTTCACACCAGAAGGTAAGATTCTTGGCGCTCAGGGCGTCGGCGGCGACGGTACCGACAAAAGGATTGACGTTATCGCTACAGCGATAGCCGGCAATCTTAGCATCCACGATTTACCTGATCTGCAGTTATGTTACGCTCCGCCATTTGGTTCGGCGAAAGATCCGGTCAATATTGCCGGATATGTCGCAGAAAACTTACTTGACGGAATGTTCGAATATGTTAACTACGACGAGATTGATAAGCTTGTTCAACAAAAAACTTATTTGCTCGACTCCAGAACTCAGCTTGAGTATTCGTTAGGTCATATCGATGGAGCAGTTAACATTCCGTTAGCATTACTTCGTAAGAATCATGACCAGTTACCTGCAGATAAATCGACACCGATTTATGTTTACTGTAACATCGGTCATACCGCTTATCTGGCAATTCAGATTTTACGATCATTCGGATATACAAAACTTTATAATTTAGCCGGAGGCTTTAAATTATATAAAGCAATGCGTTTCTCACCAGAGGTTCCGGAAACGCGAATGGTTAATCCAGAACACAGGGAGGTTCATCATATGTCCACATCGCAAACGATTAAAGCGAAAATTACCATTGACGCCTGCGGTTTACAATGCCCGGGTCCAATCATGCAGACATTTAAAGCAGTCGATAAATTATTATTAGGCGAAGCTGTTCAAATTGAAGCAACCGACCCTGGTTTTGCAAAAGATATTGAAAAATGGTGTGAAAATACAGGCAATACCTTAATTTCAAATGAAAAAGACGGTGCTATTTACCGAGCAGTCGTTCAAAAAGGCGGAAATACGGGATCACCGTTAAAAGTATCGAACAGTGGTGAAAACACCACCATCGTTCTTTTCAGCGGTGATATGGATAAAGCGATGGCAGCGATGATTATCGCTCAAGGGTCAGCGGCTATGGGTAAAAATGTTACGATATTCTGTACGTTCTGGGGACTTAATTTACTGAGAAAATCCAATAAAGTTAAACTTCATAAATCATTCATTGAAGCGATGTTTGGTAAGATGATGCCACGTGGTCCGAAGAAGATGGGCGTATCGAAAATGAACTTTGGCGGTATGGGCGCTTCAATGATGAAAAAAGTCATGAAGAAAAAGAATGTTCCACTCTTAGAGCAGCAATTAGAAAATGCCAAAGCTGCAGGGGTTAACTTTATTGCCTGCACGATGAGTATGGATATCATGGGTATCAGAAGAGAAGAAATCATTGACGGTGTTGAATATGCCGGCGTAGCGACTTATTTAGCGGAAAGCGATAAAGCAGGCGTTACTTTATTCATTTAGTTTAAACAGATAAAAGATGTCAGTTGTCACATTTGATGTGATTACCTGACATTTTTTTTAATTTATATTATCAAGACTAAATTCATCATTATAATTAATTAAACCGCATTGCAATTATATACAAACTGGACTATTATTAATAAAGTGAGTATATTTTTTATCTTTGACTAAAAGAAAGGACAACTTTATGGAACTATTTAAAAGAATTAAAACTTTATTTGCTGGTAACAAATCAAAATCTAACGATGCTAATGATGTGCTAAAATTTATTTCAATTGATTCAATGGAAGCAAAGTACAACAATAATGACTTAATGGGAGCGGCAAAAGATTTAAAAAGCTTACTTGAAGCCTATGGAAAAAGGAAGAGTAAAAATCATCATTACAAAGGAAGAGTATTTATTTCTTTTCTTTTAAGTAATAAACATCAGGATTTAAAGAATACCGGATATAATCATTGGGAAAATCTGACTGAGTATATCCGATTAAATCATTCAAAAGTATATCCTTATCATCAAAAAAATATCAGAGAAGCGATGACTTTCTTTGAAAAAGAGATTAAAGGATTAGCGGAGATAAAAATACCGGTATTATAAAATACTGAAAACTTCAGAATACTTATTAAGATTATTCTCTCAATGACTGCCTGTAACATAGAAGCAAAAAAAGGAGAAATTATGAAAATCACAATCAGACGTGGAACAAGCAGTAAAACTTATGGTTTTGCGATTAATTGGAAGATTTTTGCGGATGGACAATTAATAGGTTTAATTAAAGATAAAGAGACAAAGACATTTGAATTGAATTCAGTCAAAGAAATAAAAATTACAGGTCTTTTTTTAGGTGAAACAGTTATTCCTTTAAATATGATAGATGAAGATATAGAAATAAGATGCTTTATTCATTCGGGAATGTGGAAAGGTTCAATCTATGCCTATGCTATTTCCAAAGGGGAGTATATCGGAGAATATAATTTTTAGTTTTTTCTGTTGCTTTCTATTAGCATCTGTTTTTTGCTGATAAAGAACAAGTGAATTAATAATCTTTCATAAGCTGGTGAGTGAAATGAAAAAAATATTATCATTAATACTTCTTGTATTCATAAGCCTTGGTTTGATAGCCTGTTCAGGTCAATATGGAAATAAAAAAGTTGTTTTTTCTGAACCTGACGATATTATTACGCAACTTTCTCAGGAGGCGACGCCTGAAGAGTATTCTTCGGTGGATACTATAACTAGTACGGATGATTTATGGATAAACTATCTTAATAACGGTGTACAAAATCAAAAAAATACAAGTTCGCATTGGCTTGATAATAACATTGTGACGGTATTACCAGAGTACTATTTTACAACGCTCGGAACCCATACACATATTGGTACTGAATGGGGCTTTTATGTTCATACGACAATGTATGATTCTGAGATCTATACATCGGATGTATTATTATTTGATGTGAGCATTGTGCACCCATCAAATATTTCAAAGTATACTTTATCAGTCAAACCGGTGATGGAATATCAATATCGTACAATTTTAAATTATGAATATTTCGATGACACCGAAAACCGTTTCCTTGTTCTCAAGGTTGGTAATGGAACTGAATACTTGAATCGATATTTTTTATCTAGTGTGAAGCTTACGGTAGGAACAACATCCGCGAATCATCGGAATAATAATCTTTACGCAGATCATATATCACACGTTGAATGTTACTTTGATGCACAATTGATTGGAAATACTGACGATACCCGCTTTTTATCATCAGTTACTCCCAACAATTCCGATGATTATGATAAATCAATATGGAAATTACAGGAGTGGGATAATTCTTCTACAGAAGAAGATCCAACAAATCATGTGGAATTTCAGATTGATCCCACTTGGTCGACTCAACAGTTTTATTTTGACGGATGGCTTGAATCTGCTACTTTTGAAGTTCATGAATCTTATAATATGAACAGTATAAACTATGATAATTTGAATGTCGGCGAATCTTATTTTCCAGGTCAATTTGGTCCGGCTTCTTTTGTACCAATCGAATATCCCGTCGGAGACACTGTGCCTTCTGCCATTGCTTTAGGAATGGAAAGAATATCAAAAGCAGAATTATTTGTTACTACTTCAAATAATTTTCCATCGTACACTCCACTTGATTCTGTTTCAGAAGAAGATATATCATCGATTTGGGTTTCGAATGAAGTATATATCGATAAATCCATCAGCCTTGACATTTTATACCGAAGTGAGGATAATACGCTTATTAAAATGGCGGAAATAGAGGGAGAACATCGTGCTGAAATATCTTCAGCGGTTGGAGATACGATGAACCTATTTGAATCCGCACCTGTTAAAATTCAATATGGTGATGGCTCTACCGATTATCGTTTTTATGTACAATCGGATGGAAATTATTATTTGATGAATAGCGGATCTGTTGATAACTCAGTTATTTACATTATTGACAGTCAAGGAAATACAGTCTATCAAATTACAGAGGGAATGAGCACTGTATACCTTCAGGCATCAAAACTATATTATGTCGTGGCGAAATATCAGGATGTATTTAAAACTGGCGATTACTGGATTGCTTTCTGGCAAGTATAAAAATGATTATTGAGATTACATAAATACTAATGAAAAATGAGTCGTAGGAGATATTCTCGTACGACTCATTTTAATTTCTCTAAGTATTAGATTTTAATGTAGATAAGCAAATCATCATGATACAATTCTATTTTTTCTTTTGTATGAAGATTTCCATAAATCATATGCAGTTTCTTATTTCTAAAATAGCCGATAAGCATTAATTCATGATTAAAGGCTTCATAAAAAGAAAGGAGTAACTGCTTGTAACTATTAAAGGTTATTGGGAAAGATTCGTTAATGAGTTGATTAGCTTTGACTATGGTGATATTTTGATCGTCTTTGCCGGTCGTATCAGATTTAATCGTTAATAAGTTTTCATAGAAAGGAGCGGTCTCCTGATACATGATAATTTTGCTGACCAAAAGCGAAATTATTTTGTTAGATATAATCGTATTATTGATATTGAAGTCTTTGATAATATGATCGTTTGAAGGATCTAATACTTCAACGATGATATTAGCGTTCTGGATTTTTTCGGTTTGTAAGTAAATGAGATTATTAATGATGTTTCCGTCTAAATTAGAAGTATCGGTGTCTTCTTTACTAAGAAGAAGAATCGTCTTGTTTTCTTCATTTCTGATATCGCCGATATGATTTTGTAAATCATTATCGTCAATATAGAATGCTTCAAAATGACTGTTGTAGATTTCAGTATAATCATCGAAGGATTCCTTGATAAACTGCAGTTTGTTATTGTTACCGATGATGATGACTTTGATGTCTGATTTCATATCGATTTTATGGGTTTTTAGAGGAATGAAATCTGATTGAGAAGAATCTTTTAGTTGTAAGTGTTGATCCTTTTCGGAAAGGACGAACAGACCGGTTTTATATCTGGCGATGGGGATAACATGGGAGTATTCTTTTAAACAGATATCGAAATCGAGATTATCGATATAGTAGACTTCAGCGCCTTCAAAAGAGAAGATGGAGAGATAGACTTCTTTGATTAAGGGATTGATAATCGTTTGAGCAATGACATGACCGAGTCTTCGGTCAAAACAGATGGGGATAATGATATGTTCTTTGAGAGAATTAACGATATGAGTTAACTGCGATACTTTGTTTTTTGAAGCCATATTCTTAATCTCGGCTACGATTGGTGGCTGATAGATAAAGTCGATTTCTCCGAGATTAAGAATGGTTTTAATGAGATTTAAATCAGTTTTATCATTGAGAGTAATTTCATTTTCATGATCGATATTCATAATGAGAATGGTTTGTGCTTTATCGATAGAGATATCGTATAAATCAGTTTTTAATAAGGGGTTTCCTTTTTTAACTAAGATATTGAGATTGATGACGCTTTTTTCTTTCATGATGTTTTTAATGGCATTAGTGATGAGTTTTTCAGCTTCGCTTTTTTCGATATCGGCTAAGATAACGATTGAGACGTCTTCTTTATCTAAATGGATTAAATCAGCAACGAGTTCGGGAACTTTGTTATTCCAGTTGAGAATAACGATTTGGTGATCAAGGATAAGTTTTCCGGAACCGCTTTGTTTTTTCTGAAAATAATCTTTGATTGCATTGGTCGTTAAGGCAATGATGGTTCCGGTAAAGAGCACCATTCCGATGATTAGTACGATAACCGCGAGGATTAAGGTGTTGGGATTAGTGATGAGTAATATGGCATTAGGTGTCAGCATCCATTTAAGACTGCCGTTCGCAAAAGCATCAAAAAAGTTTGTGAATGAATCATCGATAGATAAAGCGATGATAGCCGATACTACTAATATGATGATGTTTAAAAGAAGCATCATCAGAATGATATATATTTGCGGATGCTTATAGGTTTTGATGCTTAACTTACTTCTTGCTTTGGATATTTTGTTCTTTAATGACATCGGATAATATCTCCTCTCGAGTAAAACTGTCGATGAATCGATTAAGTCATTAAGTAATCCTGAAGTATTATAATTCCATTATATAATTTATGAATATTTATACAAGAAGAGGATTGTTCTTTTTGTCTTTTTTTATAT
>CALEZX010000118.1 GCA_937928185.1 uncultured Caryophanales bacterium | reverse complement strand
AATGAAGTTATTTTAAAAGATCCAAAAGAAAAAGAACAACTTTTTTATGAATTACGTGAACTTGAGGATATTGAGATAGAATTATCAGTCGTTAAACGTACTTTTAAAGAAGAAGAATTGAAAGATCTTAGCGGCCAAGAAATATCATTTATGTATAAATTAAGTAATATTGAAATTTCCTGAAAAAGGAACAAATTTAAAATGTTTAAAAGAATAATACTATCAATATTTATATTAATATTATTTAAAAGTTATTCTTATTCAGAATGGTATTTATATAGACCATCAGATTTAGATTCATTAAATAAACCACAAGATACAAATGTATTATCATATGATCAACAAGATAAAGTATTTAAGTGGAGAATAACAAATAATAATATATTGGGAACATATTCAAATCCAATTACTACTGGTGGATATTTAACATGGGAAAACCTTCATCTGGATGTTTATGCATCAACAGATAACTTTTTTTCATTACCACCAGCATCTTCTTATAAAGGTAAAACAATATGTATTTATAATGTGGGTGAAACAGATATACCTATTTACCCATCAAGTTCAGAAAGTATTGTATATGATGGAGTATTGTTATTATCAGATCAATTAGTAACAGTTTTATATGAAGAAGATTATATTAATTATTTATTTTTTCTATCTGATGGTGTAAATTGGATTTCAAAATTAAAAGAAGAAGAACTTATTCCAGATGTTTATGAACCAATAGAACCTGTATATTTCTTTTCTGATGGACAACCAGTATTTATTACATATGGATATTTTGAAACTCACGAAGGTTATAATGAAATGTATTATATTTCACCACCTGAGGAATAATAATGTTTAAAAGAATAATTTTTACTTTATTTTTATTAATATCAACTACAACATATTCTTATGCTCAAGCAGATTGTAACGGAAACGGTGTTCTTGATGTCGATGATCCTCTTCCGTGTGATTTTTGTGCTTCTCCCGAACCATATCAGATAGTAGTAACTGTTTTTGATACATATCCAAATCCAGATGTAGAAATTCGTTGGTTTGTTAAAGACAGTTGTGGAAATCTATTTATCGTAGATTCTACTACTTTAACAGAAGATCAACAAACAAGACTTAGTAATCTTACACCAGGAATAAGTCATGTAACAAATTCTACACCCCCTGAGAAAACTCTGGCGGAAATGATAGCATTTGTAAACGATGGGAAAGAGATAAATACTACTTGGTATTATCAAAGAACTTATATTTCTCCAGAATGGAACTACATCAGTTATCCATCACCTCGTATTTATTTGCTTGATTGGGTATCAGAAGCAGATGCACAAACGACTATAAATAATTATTTTGCATCGTTACCTGGAACTTGGGTTTACAAATCTCGTTCTACATCTACTCCTACGCTTTATTATTCTGGTAAAATGTTATACGAAGTTCGTGAGAATACTGCTGTTTCTCCGACTCATTATTTGACTGTTTGTGTTCATATTAAAAAAGATGGTATCGCTGATACAGAATATACCGATCCGAGTGGTATGTATTATATTCCGCCGTTACCACCCCCTAAAGTTACGGCTCAATCTGGTGCATGGTCTGATACATCAACTTGGGTTGGTGGAGTACTTCCTCAAGACGGTGATGAAGTAGTTATTTCTTCTGGACATGAAGTATTAATGGATGTTGATTTATCATCGTATACTGGTCTTCGGAATACTGTTGTTCAAGGTGGTGTAACACCGGGAATGCTTTATTGGAAGAACGGAACATCTGGTTATCTAAAAATGCGAAATTATTCGACACTTTATGGTACAACAGATGTTAATCGTGGAAGACTTCTTGCAAATGCTGACGGTATTTGGGATTCGACAACACCTTTATCAAGTGAATATAAAGCAGTTATAGATTTACAAAATGAAGGACTTATTCTTGCAGATCAACTAGAACCAAGATTAATTGCTACTCAACCTGAATTAAAGTATGTTAATGTTTATGGATTAAAATACGATTTTGTAGCATCCGAATCATCAATTAATGTAGAAAACGATACTATTGATATGGGAGTAACACCACCGGTTGCAGGTACGATGGTTATGTTTATTGATAATGAGGGTACTATTCCTGGTGGTTTTGAAGATAGAGCTCCATATTGGGTTCGATTAGTGAGTGGAAATACGTTTAAGTTGGCGACACAAAATAGTGATGATTATATTCTTGATATTGAATCTGTTGGTTCTGGTAATCTTACACTTTATAGAAACGGAACTACAACTACAAATACATTTTATACAGTTCAAGATATTTCTTCAGATCCTGCTTGGTCAACTGATGATGGTTTCAACGAAATTTATTTTCTTCGAGGAAGTGCTAATTCATATAGTACGATTAATAGTTATATGCGTTATCTTATAAGTAAAACAAGTAATTCTATAACATTTGATGGTACTGGTATAAATTCAACTTACGTATATCCAGGTACAATTGCTATTATTTCTAGACGAAATGTATTTATAAGATCGGCATCAAATGATGGTGAATCTAAATACTGGCTACATTATGGTAATTCGACTTATACTGGTTCAATACTTGGTTGTTCGATGATTGATTTTGCAACAAGTTCAAGTTATAATTATCAATCAACATATGTATATAAAGGCAATGATATTCTTTTTACTGGTTTTATTGGGCGTTCGAGAAATAATGTTTTTACCAGTTCGAATGATGTTAAATACTATGGAGTTATTTATGGAACCAGTAGTATAGGTGGTTCGACATCTGAAACATCAAACCAAGTTTTTGATGGTTATGTGTTTAATACATCATTTGGAATGTCTAATTGGAGATCAACAAACGGACCTATTAAAGGATATTTTCAAGCAAATACTCTACCGATTATAGGTGGACGATATTTAGATATTCAGTCTACATTTATGTATAATTTTTATTGTCATTTTTACAATAGTACTTTTTCTGGGTTGTATATTTGTGAAGGATCCGATTATGGTCGTTTGATAGATAGTTCAGATGTTGGTGGTAATATAATTGGTGGTACAATTATAAGTTGTGGTAGTGGGTTGGTTGGTGATGGTACTTTATCATCTCCAGTTACATTTACTGGTCTTATTAAAGATTGTGGTACAGGAATATATAACTGTGAGTATGTAAATATGCAAGGAACTATTACCAACTGTAAAACCGGATTATCAAAAGTAACAAGATCTAATATAACTGGTGAGATATCAAAAGGTAACATTGCAAATCAATTTTGTTTTTTAAATAATTATAGTGGTGATATAAATAATTATAATTATGGTTTTTATGTTTCTGGTAATAATAATATTAGTGGAACATTAAATAATGTTGATACAGGTTTATATCAAAGTCACAGTAATGTAGTAATGGCAACAATGACGAATGGTACTTATGGAAGTCGTGATGGTGTAAATAATAAATTTAAAGGAATTATAGATAATTATCAATATGGTATTTATAAAGGTTTTCATGAAGATATTTCAGGTACTATTTCTAATTCTAATACTGCGATTGTTTTTGGACAAGACTTTGCTATTTCACCAATAATAACAAACACTTCAAATATTTTTTCAATTGGTGAAGAAATTGCTAATGGTTATGTTAAAAGTGGAACACAAATACCAACTGAAAGTTATGTTTTTCCGGAACGACCAATAATTGGACAAAAGTTTCGTTTATCAGTTGAAGATGCAGATTTTACTGTTCGAAAGTATCGTACATACGAAATGTTTGGTGATATCGAAAATGTTCCAAATAACGGTTTGAATGGCGCACCATTTCAAGCACCCAACGGGGAAACTCGTGAAAGTGTTAAAGTATATAATCTTTTACAAGGAATTGATCAAGAAAATTCAGTGCCAATTTTTAAGAATTATCGTGTTTGGGCAAAAGAAGGAGCAAGAACTATAACTTTTTATGTTCAAAACGCTTTTTCATCACAAATCGATGAAGGTAATTTAAAACTTTCTTGTGAATATATTAAATCGAATAATCATTTGACTTTAAATCCAAAAAGATATGAAACTTTATATTCGTCACCAGCTATTCAACCAAGAACAAGAGCAAATGATTGGTCACAAACAATTTCGGTTAGTTTTAATCAAGCTGAAGATGGTTGGGTAGATATAAATCTTGATCTTTATCAAAGATTAACTGGTGAAAATATGGCGCTTTATATTTATCCGATACCTGTAATCATTTAGGTGAAGAACTTGAAAAAGATATTAACAATATTAATTTTGTTATTCGTTACCAGTAATTCATATGCAGCAGTTAAAGTTACAGCACAATCTGGTGCTTGGTCTGAAACATCAACTTGGGTTGGTGGTGTTCTTCCAATCAATACTGATTCGGTTGTGATTTCTTCTGGTCATCAAGTATTAATGGATGTGGATACGTCTGGATTTAGTTATGGTATTCAAGGAGTACGAATTGAAGGTGGTTCAGAAAATCCAGGAATGCTTTACTTTAAGAACGGTACTTCGGGATATTTAAAAATACGAACAAATTATATTATTGAAGGTACTACGATTGGTCAACGAGGAAGACTTCTTGCAAATGCTGATGGTGATTGGACTAATACAGCGCCTCTTGCAAACGAATATAAAGCTGTTATTTCGACAGGCGGTAGTATTAATGAGAATATAAACGGTGAAAACCTTGATATTCGACTTCTTGCAACTCAACCGACAATTCCTTATACATATTTATATAAAGATCGTTATGATATTGAAGTATCCGAAGTAACTGTTGATGTAGCAAATAATCGTTTAACTTTAGGAGTTACACCACCAGCTGACGGAACAGGAATAATGTTCTTAGATACTGATGGTGAATTACCAAACGGAATAGTTGAAGGTGTTTATTATTGGATTGCAAATATAGTAGGAAATACTTTTCAAATATCTACTTATTCAACTTATTATCCAGTCGATTTAAAATCAATTGGTTCTGGAACAATTTCATTTTTTACTGGTTTTGGTACTGCAAGTACTACTTGGAATGTTCTTGATGATTTAACAAGTGATCCAACATGGTCGAATACAACAAGTTATAATGAAGTAATACTACAAAATGATAAATATAGTGGAACAACAGCATATTTGAATAATATATTATCAACACAATTAACATTTTCGACATCTGTTGATGTTACTGTTCCAAGATTAATATTTAATATGAGTAGAAATGTTAGAATTTATACTAGTGGTGCATCATCTGTAATTATAGAATTAGGAGAATCTAACCATCAACATTCAATTTTTAATTGTTTATTTCATTCATATTCTAGTACAACAGTAACTGCAATACATGGGGGTTCAAATTATAATTTTAATGGTATTATTGGACGTATTCGAAATGGTATTGATGGTTCAAGAAATGCAAATATATCAGGATTTATACTTTTGTTATTTTATGATGCCATAAAAAATGTTAATGATAGTAACATATCTACATTTATTTTTGGTGCTGGATATAATACTTATATTGAAACTGGTGGTATAGTTAATAGTAATAGAAATAATATTACCTCAATCATCATAGGTTGTTATCAAGCAATTTGTCAAGGTAACAATAATATTATTAACGGTAAAATTATAGAGAATAACTTTGGAATCCGTGGAGGATTTAATAATATTATTAAAGGTGATATTATAATGAACGTGATGGATATATTAATACTTCAATCAAATATAACTCTTGAAGATTTTTCAACTTCGACAAATATAAATAATTTATTTATGTCAGCAAAAGTTGATAAAAATTGTAATATTTATCATCCAGTAACAGGATTTTCAAATTTAGTTGGTTCACAAGGTGGAAGTGATTCTGTGTTTTATACAGGACAAACAAATGGTAATAATTATTATGCCTCTTCCATATATGGAAATGGAAAAATAATATTAGATGGCGGTATAGATGGTGAACAAGAATTTTTAAATTACTCAGCAAATGTCAGAAGAATAGTTTGTGATCCTTTTACTTCACCATGGCCTTATGTAAATCAAGATTACCGAGATAAATACGGATATCCATCTGTTGATTATAATGGAACTAATGGTGAATGTTTAATGGTGTATAATTTAGTATATTGGAATTATGTGAAAGAAATCCCAATAACAATTTTAAAAGACCGAAAAATATGGGTACCTACAGGTTCACATACACTCACTTATTATCTTCAGAATACTCTTGTTGGAAATGAAAGTGTTCCTATTGCAGAAGGTGATTTAACTTTAACTTGTCGCTATATCCAATCTGCAGAAAATCTAATACATTCTGAAGTTTCTTCATCACCTATTGTACTTACTCGTACGAGTCCAAGTGATTGGTCACAATCTATTTCTGTTAGTTTCGTTCAAGCGACTGATGGTTATGTAGAAATAGATATGGAATGGAAAAATGGAACCGAAGGAGATACAGTGTCTCCTACAGATAACATACGTAAATTATTTGTGACGCCAACTCCTGTAATTACAACCAATTAATTGAGATAATATAATGTTTAAAAAAATAATTTTTACTTTGTTTGTTTTATTTTGTTTATTTACAAATACACATGCTGCATGGTATAAACAAAGACCTTCTAATTTAGATTCAGTTAATTCACCACAAGAAGGATATATTCTAACATACGATAGTGAAACTAAAAAATATCGATGGAAGTTTTTTGGTGTAGATACATTAGGAACTTTTTCTACTCCAAACACAACTGGTGGTGATGTAACTTGGGATACTTTAAATTTTGAAGTTTTTGTTAATACAAGTACTGCATATAAATTACCATTAGCGAGTGAATACCGAACAAAAACTGTTTGTTTTTATAATACTAGTGGTACTAATAATATTAATATTGATCCGCAAGATTCGGATGTGATTGTTAGAGAAGGTGAAGAACAACTTGCTGGAGTAACCATAGTGTTATCATCTGGAGCAGGAAATTATGTTTATTTGTTTTCAGATGGTGAAAAATGGATAACTAGAGGTAAAAAAGGAATGATAACAGAAGGGATTTAGAAATTGGCTAAAAAGCAGAAATCAACACAGAAAAAACAAGAACCAGTTATTGAAAAACCTGTTAAA
>CALEZX010000117.1 GCA_937928185.1 uncultured Caryophanales bacterium | reverse complement strand
AAATAGAGTTTGTCATAATGAAGCAGATGACCGATAATTAAAGTACCGACAATCTGATCAAAACAGTTTTTAACCGTTATCTTTTCTAATCGTGTTTCTTCTATAAGCTTGTTGAAGTAGTCAATTAATGACTGATGTTCCTGGTGATGTTCCTCGTACAGTTCGTAACCAATCGTATACAGCAGATTTTCTTCGAATTTAAAATGATCAATCGTACTGTTTAGAATATGTTCTAACTGATTGATGATAATCTCTTTGTTTTCTTTATCTAAAGCGATAATGGCAAGTTTGTTCGATTCTTCGATTAAAGCTTTATGCTGCTTATCGATTTCTTCATGGCCCGAATTCCAGGAATTATTCCATTCAACAGTGGCGAAAGCCTGGGGAAGCGGCTGGTTTTTTGGCCAGGAGACGAACTTGTTTTTACCTGTTTTCTTTGCCTGGCTTAATCCGTAGTCAGCACGTCTGAACCAGGTTAATCCGGAGTCGTTCTCGTTATATTCAGTAACGCCAAGACTAATGGTAACCTGGCCTTTTTTATCTTTTAAAGCAGCCTGTACTTTGATTCTCAATGTTTCAGCGGTGATTTCCGCTTTTTTGATATCTTTGTCCGGTAAGATGATTAAAAATTCTTCACCGCCCCATCTGACGGCGATATCGGAAGGCTGAATATTTTGTAACGTTGTATCAGCGACGATTTTTAAGACTTCGTCACCGTAATCGTGACCGAAGACGTCGTTAACAATTTTAAAATTATCTAAATCAAACATGATAAATGACAAAGGCTGATGATAACTTTTAGAAATCTCGAAATAACGAGTAATTTCCTGTTCCAGAAAATGACGGTTATATAATCCGGTTAAAGAATCTTTAAGTGCAATTTTTGCTAACAAATCGTTTTGATCATGGAGTTTCCTTAAGAATTGCATGTAATCAAGGCTCAGAATGAGCAATGACCAGACATTGAGGCTGATAAACATGAAAATGTTTGTGACAGTTGTGAAGGATGTTTGTTCTATCAGTACGCCTTCAGATTGAAAGGTAATGCTCGCATAAATAATCCGAGACACAGAAACGATTAAGAAGATTAACATGACAGTATCTGCGACTTTTTTAATTGAAGCTGCGTTTGATTTAATTGCTTTTTTTAAGTCGACGTAATTATCATAAATAACCACAAAACTCATTACCGAACTAATGATGATTCTGACGCTGAAATGGGGAACAACATATGTGAAGAATAGTAAAAAAACCAAAAAAACAAAGAAATGAATGACGATATTTTTGTTTAATAAGGGGAGTCCGAAACGGACCTTAAACCCGCCTGAAAGAGTAAATAAAAGGATGAAATAGACGACATTCAGTAAAATGACGCCAAAAAACATCGGCCATTCCGTCTGAAAATACGTAAAAATAACAACAAACAGAGCGCTGATATAGCCTACTGTGAATACAAATAAAGTTTTATCTTTTCGTCTGGTGCTCAATAGTCCAAAGAAAACGGCATAACTAATTGCGATGATCCCTAAAGCGATGAGTAGGGTTTTATTATCCATATGCACCCCTCCTTAAACATGTTATTTTATATTATATAACAACAAGAAGTTTATTAGTAATCTATTTAATGATTTTTTATGACCTG
>CALEZX010000116.1 GCA_937928185.1 uncultured Caryophanales bacterium | reverse complement strand
TTCTTTGTATTGAAGATGTAATATTTACGATCTTCAATTCGTTTTGTAAACGTTCTTATGTGTCGCCTTTTTTGTACGAATTCTATTTCGTTTTCTAAATCTTCGTACTCATAATTCAGAAATTCCTCTTGATAACCATTCGAATCACACAACGCAATTATACTTGCATCTAACGAATGTGACTTTTCAAGATCTTGTTCTCTTCTTAATACATCAGTAATATATCCGTATGTATTTTGAGTCGGAACTACGTCTTGAAATGTTTCGAACATCTTTTTCATACAAGAATTTAGTGTTCCTGAATCACGAAACTGTTTTGGTTTAAAACTTCCGAGTTTTAATTTACCACTATGAAGTTTCATGTGACAAGAATGACAAACTGTCAAGAGATTACTTGGCTGGTTTGTTCCGCCATCACTCCTCGATTTAATATGATGTACTCGTAAATCTTCGATAACTCTTGTTTTACAAAAGGCACATTGATAGTTATCTCGTTTCTTTACATATAACTTCGTATTTTGTTCTTTATACTGTTCACCGAGTTGATACCAAAACGAATGTACTTTAGGATTAACCAATCGATGTGTATCGAAAGAACTATATTCAATGTGTATTTTCGTTTGTTCTAAGTTTACAAGGTTTGTAAGCTTATTTAATAGATTGCAATGAGTATCGATTAAATGTCGAAATGTCGGATTCCAATCTAACTTGTCACGTCGATTTTTCCAGCGTGGGATTCGAAATTTAGCTTTACCAAACTTTCGAATTGTTCTTTGTCGTCTATGTCTTCGACGATTTCGTCGATACATTTTACGTTCGTTTAATAATCGTGTAACTTCTTCAGTACGTGTAGTTAGTTCTCCAGAAAAAAGTTTCGTAAGTTTATTTTTGTAAATCTTATACAAAACGAAACCGATGTGTTGATATCCTGGATCAATTCCGAATCGAAATTCGCAATCAATCGTTTTTTCTTTATCAAATACTTTATCTAGTAATTGTACATACAATATATTGTTATATCGTTTTAACAAACGCGCTTTACCGTGATACAACTTCTTTTGTATCCAGTTTGATCGTCTTGTTGGATGCCCAATATTATTACGAGCATCGATTAAAAATACTAACAATTGTTTTCTCCTATGATGTAGAGAACTTTTTCGTCTCCCCCGACTTGGCTTGTGAT
>CALEZX010000115.1 GCA_937928185.1 uncultured Caryophanales bacterium | reverse complement strand
AAAAAAAAATACGGACTGAATGTCCATATTTCTTAATCTTCTTTTAAAGGGAAAGGATAATTTTCAATTCCGGTTTCCAAAACGTAAATCGGATGAAATCCTTTTTTAATCAGTTTACGGCTGACTCTTTTCAGATGTAATCCATTGGTGTCGTCATACAGAAAAACCGGCTGGTCTTTGCGGATTTTATGAAGCGAACCGAAAAGCGACATTTTTTCAAAATTACGAGAACCGTTAATTCTTTTTGCGGAATAAGCTTCATGTGAGCGAATATCGATAAGCTGACCTTTGCGCATATTTAAGCGAAATTCTTCGGGTTTTAATAAAATAATCTGAGAAAAGTCATGATTCTTTCTTAATGAAATTAAAACACCTAATAACAATCCCAAACCGATTGGAAGTATCCAGGTCCATACAGTATCTAAAAACATGTTTAACCACCTCATTTGAATATCAGTATAATTATAGTCGACATGATTTTTATTGTCAACAAACAAAAAATAATATATAATATATAAATGACAATTATGTAATCGCGTACGCATGCAAGCAGCATTAGGAGGAAATAGTAATGAATGCAACAGATGTAAGAAACGGAATGACCATTGAATTTGAAGGTAATATTTATGTGGTCCTTGAATTCCAACATTTAAAAACAGCAAAGTCCGGAGCAATGATGCAGACGAAACTGAAAAATCTTCGTTCCGGCACCGTTATCAATAAAACGTTTAACGGTTCGATGAATATTGAACCGGCACAGGTCATGAAATCGACGATGCAATACCTTTATGCATCTGGAGATATGCATGTTTTCATGAACAATGAAACTTATGAACAAATCGAAATCGACAAATCAAGATTAACCAATGAACTCTTTTATATCAGCGAAGGCATGAATGTCCAGATTATGATGTATGGCGAAGAGTTTTTAGGTATCGAAATTCCTGATAAAGTCGTTTTAGAAGTTGTTGAAACAGCTGGTTCCGCAAAAGGCAATACTGCTTCAAATGCGATGAAATCTGCTATTACCAATACCGGTCTGACGGTATTAGTCCCACTATTTATCGAACAAGGTGAAAAAATCCTTGTTTCAACCGCTACGGGAAAATATGATTCCCGTGCTAAAGAATAACATCAAGGAGCTGATTTTTTTTGGATATAGATCTTCCGCGAAGTCCTTACTTCCTGGCTATTGAGTTTAACCCGCTTATTTTAGTTTTAATGCTTGTTTTATTGTTATTTTCAGCATTTTTTTCAATGTCTGAAACGGCTTTTTCCAGCGTTGGAAAAGTCAAATTGAAAACATTGATTGATCAGGATGCCCACGGTGCAAAAAAAGCATTCTGGATTGCCGAAAATTTCGACAAAACTATTACAACCATTCTAGTCGGAAACAATATTGCTAATATTGGTTTAACAACCATATCCGTTATTTTCTTTACTGGTATTTTCGGTCAGTTGGAAAATGCTGAAACGATTGTGTCACTAATGAATACTGTGATTATGACTCTGGTGATTTTAACTTTTGGAGAGATTTTTCCGAAAAGTTTAGGAAAATCTCACGCAGAAAAAATCACATTATCGTTAAGCGGGATTCTCTATTTTTTAATCAAGATACTGACACCGCTGACTTTTTTGTTTCGGAAATTAAATAAACGAGTGATCGGACGCTTTGAAGATACTTCAAAAGTCACCGTCACTGAAGATGAGTTGGAAACCATTATTGATACTATGGAAGAAGAAGGCTCAATCGATGAAGAGGAAGCTGATATGTTACAGCGGGTGCTCGATTTATCCGAGATAACCGTTGAAGAAATCATGACACCTCGCGTCGATATGGTCGCTATTGATATTCAGAAAGATGTTTCACAAATCACCGATATGTTTTTTAAACATAAATATTCCCGTATGCCTGTCTATGACGGCACTAACGATAACATCATCGGGATTTTATATGAACGCGACTTCTTTACCAAGCTGATTAAAGGTCAGCACATGAACGTCAAAAAAATATTAAGAAAAGCACTGTTTGTCCCAGCCACAACCAAAGTAGACGCTTTGATTGAAATGCTTCAGGATGAAAATAACCATATGGCTATCGTCGTCGATGAATACGGCGGCGTTGACGGCATCGTTACGATGGAAGACGCTTTAGAAGAATTAGTCGGGGAAATCTACGACGAACACGATGAAATCGACCAACCGATTATCGATAAAGGCAACGGCTTATATTTAATCGACGCAGATCATGATTTATCAGCTTTATTCGAAGATTTAAACTTAGGTAATGTCCCTGAATCCGAAGCTAACTCCATCGGTGGATGGCTGTTTGAAAAGTTTCAGGATATTCCCGAAGTCGGAGAAAAAATTGAATTTGAACAAATGATTAATCAAACCTATAATGATCTTTCCGAACTCGTTTCTGAAGATTTAGAAATCTTATCGTTCGAAGTTCTGAAAGTCAAGAAACGCCGGATTAAAACCGTCATGTTACATGTCCAGGTCTTTAAAAACGGCGACAGAGAATCAGAAGTATAATAATGTCACGATGGGGATAACTGTTTATCCCCTTCTTTTTAAGAAATAGCAGAATAGAGGTGATCAGATTGGACAGACTGCAAAAAGTTATTGCACAGGCGGGTGTGGCTTCAAGACGCGCCGCAGAACAGTTAATACTCGATGGAAAAGTATCCGTAGACGGACAGATTGTAACGACTTTAGGAACGCTTGTCGATACGAATCAGACCATTATGATCGATGGGGAAGTCTTGGCGCGAGAGAATAAAGTATATTATCTTCTGAACAAGCCTGAAGGATATGTATCGACGACGAGCGATGAACATAATCGCAAAACCGTTTTAGATTTGGTCACCGTTCCTGAACGGATTTTTCCGATTGGCCGGCTTGATTATGATACTTCCGGAGTGCTGTTACTGACGAATGACGGAGATTTCATGAATGCGTTAATTCATCCGAAGTTCAAAGTTGAAAAAGAATATCAGGTCAAAGTCGAAGGTTTACTCCGAAAAGAAACCTCAAAACTACTTTGCAGAGGCGTCAATTTAGGCGATTTTAAAAGTGGACCTGCTAAAATATTCGATGTTAAATATGATGATACAAAAACCAATACCTTTCTGACAATTATCATTACGGAAGGAAAATATCATCAGATTAAAAGAATGTTTGAGGCTGTCGGTCACCCGGTAATGAAACTGAGAAGAAACCGTTTCGGATCGGTGACGGCAGAAGGATTACCGCTCGGCGAATACCGAAGATTAAAACCCCATGAAATCAAACATTTATGGAATTTAAGCCGTTTCGGTACAATTAAAGAACGATAAATAATACGATTTATAGTATACAATCTTATGATTGTGGTATAATGTATAAAGGTTAGGGGGCGATAGAATGAAACATCATGCTATTGCGATTGACGGACCGGCTGGAGCCGGAAAATCGACAGTCGCAAAAATGCTCGCTAAACGGCTCGGATACGTCTATATCGACACCGGTGCAATGTACAGAGCAACGACTTTCAAGGCGATGCGTTTAAAAATTAATCTTGATAGCCCTGATGAATACGGGTTTCTAGAAACAACGGATATGAAATTTATTAATGATGTCTTATATCTTGACGGTGAAGACATCACCAAAAAAATCCGAACCAACGTCGTCAATCAGAATGTGTCATTAGTATCGAGCCATATCCCGGTTCGCAATGAATTAGTCCGTCTGCAGCAAAAAATCGCTTCTGAATGCGATGTTGTCATGGATGGAAGAGATATCGGCACTATCGTTTTACCGGATGCAGATCTGAAAATCTTTATGACCGCAACGGTCGAAGAACGTGCAAGACGAAGACATGAAGAAAATCTTATGAACAACATCGAATCTGATTATCAGAAAATCTATAAAGACATTGAACGGCGTGATAAAATCGATTCATCACGGGCTTACAATCCTTTAAGACAGGCTGAAGACGCCATCTACTTGGATACGTCGCATCTGGATATCGATACCGTAAGTGAAGTAATATATCAAATGTTTATGAAAATCATCAAGGATAATAAGGAGTGAACAACAATGGAATTAAGCAACCTCAAAGTCGGAGACATTGTCACCGGCAAAGTCATCAAAGTAGAACAAAATCAGGTCTTAGTCGATGTCGGCTATGCCTTTGAAGGATCGGTCTATAAAGATCATCTTTCAGTTGAGAAAATCAACGATTGCAACGATGTTGTCAAAGTAGGCGATGACTTAAAAGTCAAAGTCACTAAAATCAGTCACGGCGATGATAAAAACGTATTAATGTTATCTTGTCTGGACTTAGAAAGAAAAGCAAAATTAGAACAATACAAAGCAGAATTAGAAGTCGACAAAAATATTGAAGCCAAAGTATCGCAAGCTGTCAAAGGCGGACTGTTACTGAAGTTTCATGGAATTGAAATCTTTGTTCCCGATTCACTTGTTTCTTTACAGACATTATCAGCTGAAGAATTAGCGTCATTCAAAGAAACTTTAGTTGGTAAAAATCAAATGGTCAAAATCATTGAAATCCGCAATGAAAAAGGCCGCGATAAATACATTGGTTCACGTAAACAGGTTGAATACGAAACATTAAAAGCTCAAGAAAAAGCTGAATTAGCAGATTTGTCAGTTGGTAAGATTTTGAAAGGTACCGTTGAACGAATCGCTGAATTCGGTGCTTTCGTCCGCATCGGCGCTCATGTAGAAGGATTAATTCATATCAGCGAATTATCCCATTATCACACTTCAAAAGTTGAAGAAGTCGTTAACGTCGGCGATGAAGTTACGGTTAAAATCATTAAATTATCCGGCAAAAAAATCAGTCTTTCAATTCGTGCTTTACAGGAAAAGCCATGGGATTTATTTGTTAAAAACCATAAAGTCGGCGAAACCGTTAAAGGTAAAGTCTGGAAAAAGATGCAGTTTGGTATGTTAATCGAAGTTGAAAAAGAAATCCGCGGATTACTTTCACGTTTCGATTATTCATGGAATCCAAACGACAACCTTGCAGGACAAGTTCAAATCGGCGATGAATTAGAATTACAATTAACCAGCATCGATCATGAAAAACAGCAGTTTTCATTATCGAAGAAAACATTAGAATACAATCCATGGGCCGATATCAAGATTAGAGTTGGAGAAACCGTCAGTGCCACTGTTAAATCAATTCTTGAAAAAGGTGCAATCGTTGAAGTATCAGGCGTTGAAGCATTCTTACCTATCAACGAATTAAAAGAAGAACGTGTTCAGAAAGTTGATGAAGTTGTCAGCGTCGGTGATGTCATTCAGGTCGAAGTTCTTCAGGTATTCCCAAAAGAATGGAAAATGACCGTTTCTTTAAAGAAAGCCCAGGACAAAGTTAACAGAAGCGAATTCGAATCGCATTTGAAAGAAAACGTATCTTCAAATCAATCACTAGCAGACCTTTTTGCAAAATATAAGAAATAGAAATAGGTGTTTAGCATGTTACCGATAGTAGCCATTGTTGGCCGTCCGAATGTTGGAAAATCAACATTATTTAACCGGATTGTCGGCGAAAGAGTTGCGATTACTGACGACCAGGCCGGCGTCACCCGCGACCGAATCTACGCCCAGGCCGAATGGCTTGGTCGAAAATTTAATGTTATTGATACCGGGGGCATCGAGATCAGCGATGCACCCTTTTTAACTGAAATTAAAGCTCAGGTTGAAATCGCCATTGAAGAAGCCAATGTTATTGTCTTTGTCACCGACGGTAGAACCGGAATGATCGATGATGACCGTGAAGTCATGAAAATGCTATATAATATCGATAAACCCGTTATCATTGCGGTCAATAAAGTTGACGACCAGAAATACATGCACGACATCTACGATTTCTATCAGTTAGGTCCAGATGACGTCGTCGGAATTTCCTCACATCACGGCATCGGCGTGGGTGATTTATTAGATAAAATAACTCAGTCGCTTCCGGAAGTAACCCATGACGAATATGATGAATCTGTTGTACGAATCGCCATTATCGGTCGTCCGAACGTCGGAAAATCATCTCTGACCAATGCCATTTTAGGAGAAGAACGGGTTATCGTTTCTTCGATTCAGGGAACAACAACCGATGCGATAGATACGCCGTTTCAGAAAGATGGTAAAGATTTCGTCGTTATCGATACCGCCGGTTTAAGAAAACGGGGAAAAATCTGGGAATCGGTGGAGAAATACAGCGCTTTAAGAGCGATGCAAGCAATTGAACGTGCCGATGTGGTGTTACTGGTTATCGACGCTAAAGAAGGCATCATCGAACAGGATAAACATATCGCCGGATACGCTTTGGATAATGGAAAAGCGATGATTATCGTCGTTAATAAATGGGACGCGATCGAAAAAAATGACGCGACCATGGGTGAATGGGTTAAAAAACTGAGGGCGGAATTTCAGTTTCTGACGTATATTCCTTTAGCTTTTGTGTCCGCTAAAAACAGACAACGGATTCATACCCTGTTTCCACTCATTGAAAAAGTCTTTGAAAACTATCAGCGGCGTATATCTACTTCCGTTTTGAACGAAGTAATTACTGATGCAATTTCCTTAAATCCGCCGAAAGAACATAATCATATCAAAATAAAAGTATACTATGCAACACAGGTTGCTTCGAAATGTCCGACTTTCGTATTATTCGTCAATGATTCCGAAGCAATGCATTTTTCATATCAACGTTACTTAGAAAACAGATTACGCGAACGCTTTGATTTTGAAGGCACACCCATTCGATTAATCTTAAGAAAACGTGATTAACGCCTAATTTCGCGTAAATTTTCGATTTATTTTTTAAAACTTACTTGCAATTTTATAATATACTTCTTATAATGGGTATATCAAACTATAGGAGGAAAAAATAAATGAACAAATCTGAATTAGTTGCGAGAATAGCAGAACTAGCTGATCTTACTAAAAAAGATGCTGAAAACGCATTAAATTCTACAGTTTTAGCAATTCAAGAAGCTTTAGTGAAAGGTGAAAAAGTCATTTTGACTGGATTTGGTACTTTCGAAGTTAAATCCCGCAAAGCAAGAGCAGGACATGACCCAAGAAGCGGCGAAATCATCAGCATTCCTTCTTTAAAAGCTCCGACTTTCAAAGCTGGAAAAGTTTTAAAAGAATCAGTTCGTTAATAAGTAAAAAGAAAACTGAACGCAATTTGCGTTCAGCCTCAGA
>CALEZX010000114.1 GCA_937928185.1 uncultured Caryophanales bacterium | reverse complement strand
CACATACCGCCGAACGTTAGCGTGCATATTGAGTCGTCCTGAAAAATGTCTACACAAATAATGCAACTGGAACACGAGCGACCATTCAAAATGCTTTAGCACTTACTCAAATCATTACGTCCTAATTAAACACTATAAAATAATGCATGAAATATTTAAAAAAATCAAATAGACGGCAATGATAATAGAAATTAAAAATAAAAATATAATACACATATTCCCAAGCGAGAGTATAATATATTGCAAAGCAGAAGGTAATTATACTTCTTATGTACTAGAAGACAAGAAAGTCCTTTCATATCAAACCTTAAAAAATACATACGACAACCTCCCTAGCTGCGATTTTTGTCGATGCCATAATTCCTTTATTGTGAATCTTAGTAAAATACGAGTATTCGATACACATAAAAATATACTAATCCTAAAAGACAAGCTATTTGTCCCAGTTTCAAATAGGAGAAAAAAGGTTTTACAGCATGCTTTAAAGCTATTTATTAGAAACAATTCATAGTCAATATTTGTATTCAAATTTCATGAAAAACACTACAGTTGCTTTGATATTCTTTACTCTTGTATAATTTCATCTATTACAGATAAGTACTGTTGAGAATTTTAATACTTTTATACACTGTACCTTTGGCTCACAATCTTCGGGCAATGGGGTATTTCAATGTCTAACTAATCAAAGAAAAGATGAGAAAGCAAAGACTCTTTTTTGGTGTCGTGATCTTCTTATTTCTAGTTGTCTTGAACACTACAGTATTCTTAAAGTCTGCTAAAGCAGTGAAGGAAAAAGACTGGACATATGGCTGGCATTTCATGCAGTGTCCAGACGGAACATATGTAGTTCGCTGCGAGGATAATCAATCTGGTGAAAAATGCTATGTTTGGTCACAAGCACTTTGTCCAGATTTTTAAAGTGTTTAAAGCTCACAAATTTTAGAATGTAAAAGCTCTTAGTTATTTCATATAAGAGCTTTTCAATATATTCATCTTTAATCTTTAGCAAAATGAAATGTATTTATGTCGTTTTTTCTTGTTTGTTGTCACTAACTTTCTTTTCCTGTAAGAATAAGAATATAAATGTAATAACAAACCCACGGTTAGAAAATATTGAAATCGTTTATGAAGATAAATATTTCGATCAAGAACATAAATTGTTCTCTGAAATCATTAAGATAGATTTAGAAACATCTAAGAATTGTTTGATAGGCAATATAAGAGATTTAAAAGTCATTGATTCAGATTTATATATTATCCAAAACACTTCTGGAATTAATAGTTTACTTAGGTTCAATCAGGATGGTCGTTTTTTGAATGAAATCGGGAAATATGGCAGAGGGCCGGGAGAATTTCTTGATATCAGAGATTTCAACGTTGATAATAATATTATTGAGGTTTTATCAAATACTGACATATTACAATATACAATTGAAGGTAATTTTATAAAGAATGTTTTTAAAACGTCATACCCAGGTGTAGGATTTTTCAAACAGAAAAGTAACTATTTCGTTTTTCACAGTGTGATGAAACCATATATGCTTACAAAGTATAGTCCTGAGGGTGAAATGGAAAAACAGTATTACCCAAATAATTATATAGATGCAGTTTCCGAAAATGATAAAGTAGTTTTGTTTGACAATGAAGTATCACTTTTTTGTTCAGTGAGAGATACAATCTATACAATAAATAATGATGAAATCGCACCCAAGGTAATTATTAATTTCCTAAACATGCCATCAGCCTCAATAGCCTACATGAAAGCTAATAACGCCATGGAATTTATTACGGAACTTAATAGTAATGAGAAAAATTACTGTACTATTAATAACTATTTGGAGAATTCAAACTATATAATAATTAAGTATTCCCGCGCTCGAAAGTCTTTTTATTGTATCTATGATAAGGAACATAAGAAATCTATTTATTTTGATTCTCAGACAATTGACAAGACTACTGAAGTACGGTACAGCAATCCAATTTATTTAACTAATGACGATTATCTGGTAATACCAGTATTGAAAGAGAAACTAACATCATTAAACAACCCTGAAACAAAATTTGATTCTGAGTCAGATACGTACAAAAATCCTGAAATATGGTTTTGTAAAATTAACCTTCAATCTAAATGAAAAAGCTATCAACAGTACTAATGTCATTTTTGGTAATTATAAATGTTCTATTGTGCTTCAGGGTATTGCAACAAAACAAACAAATAAACCTATTCACATCTGATAATGAATCAAAAGAAGAGCTTCTGATGTTAATTTCCTTCATTCTTGAGAATTCTA
>CALEZX010000113.1 GCA_937928185.1 uncultured Caryophanales bacterium | reverse complement strand
AACTAGAAGAATATCTTCTAGTTAAATGTATTGGTTGATATTAGTTCTGAATATTAATTTCACCCGAAACCGAGCTTTTCTTTATTGTAATATCAGTATGTTGGCTGTTTTTTATCATCATGTCTCCGCTGACTGATTTTAGAGTAATCGAATTCGGATAGAACTCTTTACCATTCAAATCTCCACTCACTGTCTGCAAATGACATTCATCGCAATGAACATCCTCAATTGTTATATCACCGCTAACGGTATTCAGTTTGAATAATTGAGTTATTTTGGCTTTGTTAAAGACTAAATCTCCGCTGACCTGAGAAGATAATAGGTTTTCAAACGAAACATCTCTCGATGTAATGTCTCCGCTGACAGTATTCCATTTGGTTTCACCAAATTGACAGTTATCAACCAAAACATCACCGCTTGTTGTCGATATGACCAAAGATTTTGCTTTCATAAAATTAAGTTGGATATCACTACTGACGGCATTTAGATTAAGTGATGCAATTATCTGGTTTACCGGTATTTCAATAATAAAACTAATATCCTGATGTGAAGGTTTTGAAAAAAGAAATCCTTTGGCTTTTGGAGCTTCGAGAATAAATGACAGGTTCTCAAAGGAGCAGTTGTATTTAGAGATATCTTCTTTCCCAGAATAATATACGGATAACTCGTTATTTTTAGATGCAGCAACTTTGATATCTTCATCAATTAAAGAAATTTTCAGGGATATATCTCCGTCATTCATACTAAATTTTTTCCATATCTGATAATTACCAGGAATAATCAGGGGTTCAACTTCTTTTGAAGAAAAACTGGCTAATTCTTCAGCTAACTCTTTAGGATTCCCAAATCTTTTTAACATTTCTTCTTCTGATAAGCCTTCATTCATTGCATTTTGAATCATTTCCTTGTGATCTTGGATAATATCCTCAATGTCTTGTTCACGCAGATGGTGTTTATTCAGTTCGTTCTTTAAATCTTCGATATATTTCGTCATGTTTTTTTCCTCCTTGATTAAGAATGTGATATACTCCGCCGATGAATGAATCCCATTCTTCACGGAGTTGAAGATAATAAATAAATCCTTTTTCTGTCATTTTGTAGTATTTTCTGGGTGCTCCTTCATTTGATTCAACTAAATATGTCGTAAAGTAACCCTCATTAGTGAGACGTCTGAGAATCGGGTATATCGTATTTTCATTGACGTCGATATACGCTGACAAATCACTAATGATCTGATAACCATATGTATCTTTTTCTACCAAAGTCGACAAGACACATAATTCAATGATTCCCCGTTTAAACTGTGCATTCATCTCATCCCCTCCTCGGAATTAATTATAGCACAGTACCATTTGTTACACAATACCTATTTTATAAATATATACTTCTTTGATTAATCAAAGAAAAAAAATGGAATCACCCTTTTCATAGGTGATTCCTTAATAAATCATATCTTTTTAGTTGCCGTAACAAGTTGGTTTATCGTACTTTACGCCTTTTGTATCAACTGTTATTGATGAAATAATGACGTCTTTAACCGGACGGTCCTGATAACCGGTATCAACAGTAGCTATGGCATCAAGTGTGTCAAAACCGCTGACTAACTTCCCGAAAGCAGCATATAGGCCATCAAGATGAGGACTGGTCTTATGCATAATAAAGAATTGGCTTGTGGCAGAATTCTTCACCGTGGTTCTCGCCATTGAAATGACTCCGCGTTCATGATTCAAATTATTAGTAAAGCCGTTGGATGAAAATTCACCCTCAATTGTGCAGGCTGATTCTTTACCTATCCCACCCTGAATCATAAAGTTTTCAATGACTCGGTGAAATGAAGATCCTTTATAAAAATCGTTTTTAGCTAAATAAACAAAATTTCTTACAGTATTCGGAGCTACATCATAGTACAGTTCTACAACCATCGGTTCCGAGTAACCTTTCACGGTAATGGTTGCGATTGGATTTTGATTATTAGTGGTGTTCATCGTTGTTTCTTCCTTTCCGCACGCTATAAGCGTCGATAGTAGGAGCATTATTACGATCAGTAATGATTTTTTCATGTTCTACCTCTTTTATTTTTTTAACACTCCTATTATACACGAATTTAGTTAATTAATCATTAAAATGATTATTCAATATTTAATCGTCTTCAAGAAACTTACCATATAAAGTTAAATCATAAGCTGGTGTCAGAAGTTCATAGTATTTGATAAGATATTCATCGTCCGTATACCATCCGTCAAAAAGATATCCGTCAACCTGATACGGCTCGTTCAATAAAGATTCATAAGGAACTGTTAATATTTCTATTTCGTAATATTTAGGACGGTGATAATCCTCGATATCATCGTCAGCTAAAAGATAATTTGATGAATCTCCCCATGTGACAATTCTGCCACTTTCCGAGACCGTCATGCTCGCATTACCTTTGGAAGATAAATCAACAACCGGATTTCCTAATATTTGATCAATGTTATCGGTGATATCAATTGGCTTGTTCGAATCAACCGTATTTCCAATTCCTAATTGTCTAAAATAATTGTCTCCCCAGATGAATACGCGGTTATTTGAACTTAAAGCCATTGTATGATTCCATCCGCCATAAATCTTTGTAATAGTTTCACCAATCGCCAGATTAAAAACAGGGCTGACGGTGATGGGTACTAAACTGTTAAAATTATTCCCATTACCAAAATTACCATAAAAATTAGATCCCCAGGCATAAAAATGGTTCTGGTTTGTCATAATCAAGCAATATACATCGCCTAGTGCCATCTGTGTGACTTCTTCTCCTGAAGCAAAAGAGAAAGATGAAGAAATATCAGATGGTAAAGAACGGTTAGTTGTTGTTCCATCGCCGATTGCACCATCACCATTGAATCCCCAGGTAAATACTCTCTTTAAAGATGTATAAGCAATAGAATGACTATTTCCAACATTTATGGATATGACCTTTTCATCAGGATTCAGATTAAAATTAGTGGTGATATCATTGACAACCGGATTATTAACGCTTGTTCCATTACCTAACTCACTGTTAAAGTTTGAACCCCATGTTAGTACCCTTCCATTACTTGTCAGTAAAACAATGAAGCCATTCCCAACGGAAAAATCAGAAATTGTCTCATTCTCTGCCAAAGAAAGATTAGGAGTAATATCAACGATATCAATAGAAAAGTTTCCATCTTTCATCGTCAATTGATAATAACTGTTATCTCCGCAACCAAATAATCTGGACTGATTCGTCAAAAACATCGTAAAAGATGATCCAGTCTCAATCTTGACAACTTCTTCATAATCATTAAAAACGAAATTACTAGTGATATCAACCGGATTTCTTCGGTTAATATCCGTTCCGTCGCCTAATTGTCCATAGGCGTTAATTCCCCAGGCATAAATATGATTTTGATTATTGACAGCAAAAGCGTGATTGTATCCCATATGAATGACTTTTATCGGGGACCTCATGTCAAGTGGATAATGATAGTTTAAACTCAGAAGATATGAAAGTTTACTCCATTTCGCATAGACTGTCACAGAATGCGAAGGCATGGTAAGCAAATTAAAAGACGTATTAAAATTCTCGTCGAGGTACCAGCCTTCGAAAGAATTTCCTGTTTTAAAAGCTTCAGGTAAGTCAAGATTAGTATTGAAGTCAATAAATAGTGTCGAAATACTTTCTCCTCCAGAAGTATCAAAAACCAGTGAATATTTAACCACTTCCCATTTTGCATGTAAGGTCATATCAGAGACTACCGGATTAAGGAGTGTAAATTCATAATAAAAAGGATCTTCATATACAAACCAACCAAGAAACTGATAACCTTCTCTAGTTGGTAAAGGGAGTAGCAACGGATACCCTTTTTCTGCATTAACAGGGGAAATAATGTTTCCTCCATTGGTGTCAAACACGACCTGAAAAGTTGTTGGTTCCGTTATTGTAACCGAGGTCAAAGCTATACTTGAAGTGCTTTGAGTAATCGTGGTTGTTAAGGAAGTAGTGCTCTGAGTCGTAGTCGTAGTGGATTTATCACAAGCATTTATCAGCAATACCAATCCCAGTAAAAATAACATGAAAACGAATCTTCTTTTCATCGTATCCTCCTGAAACAAAATATTGACATTCTTTGTTTTTATTATAGCATTGCCATTACTGAATACAAGAGTCATCGATAAAATGCTTAAAATAAAAAGATGTTCAGTAACACAAAAGTTATGAACATCTTCATCATTAATATTTATCCTGCATGACTCTTAAAAAAGCAGCATTATAATGTTCCAGTTTGATAATGTAATGAAGGTTTTGGTAGACAAAACCTAAGTCTCTCCTTAACGTGATGGTCGTGTTGGTTGTTTCACTGACAGGAATCACTTCCTCTTTTGCGCCTGTCAGATGAAGAAAACTATCACGGTATTCGAACATAATCGGCCCGACTATTGTCTGCGAGTCGTCTTCTCTGTCCATATAAGACAAAACCGCTTCACTCTTTATAACGGATTTTTTTAATTGTTCTGTATACTTTCTTTGATAATTATTCCAGTCAATCAGGTTATCAAAGACAAAATCATGAATAAATCCATACTTGTCAATGAATCCTTTTTTATGGCAGTTCGAGCATGTGATGGTATTACCTGAGGTCTGAATGGTATTTATTCCTTCACAGTGAGGGCAGACGTAAACAACATTCTCTAATCCTAAAGCAAGTTCTTTACCCGGATGCGGAATCATTACTTTTCTCTGGTACTCATAATCATTGTGATACAATGCATTATTAATAATTACGCCGATCTCTTCGCTGCTCAAAGTCTGAAGTCTTTCTTTCGTAATTTCTAAATTGTAGTTTAACTCGATTTTGCGACGTTTACGCTTTCCTAAAGCCCATCTGGGTTTTGATAAATATCCGCCTTTAACATTACAGATAATAACATCAAGGTTTAGCTTTTTTATCAGCTTCATCGTTGATTCTTCAACGTAGCCAGTTTCACCATAAAATGTCGTATCTCCTTCAGGAAAGATTAAAACGGGATATCCTTTTTTTATGGCGTTAAAGATGTTTTTAATTGTAGAAATATCGCTTTTCCCTTTTGATTTCGGGATAACATGCGCCACCTGAGTTACAAGAAATTTGGATGGCTGCTTTGTAAAAAGCGTCTGTGAAGCGATAATAAATGGTGTATGCTTAAATCTTAAGGGCACATGAACTACGTCAAACATAAAAGTATGATTCGCTAACATTACGTAAGGTTCTTTTCGTTTTAAGTCGACAGATGGATCGCATACAACTTTACGTTTCGCATCAGACCACATCCATATGTAGACTAGCGGTTTTAATAACCACATGAGAAAACTTTGTTGCTTGTCAAGCCGTGTTCTTTTCATGGTGAATCCTCCTAGGCAGTTATAAATAATATAACATATTTAAATAGTTTTGTAATCGATAGTCTTTGAAAATCCAAATTAAATACATTAAAACAAAGCATTTAAACAAGAAAAGAATATAATAAAATCGATTAAGAGCT
>CALEZX010000112.1 GCA_937928185.1 uncultured Caryophanales bacterium | reverse complement strand
ATTGTAGTTATCATTGACTGGGTTTTCTATTCAAGGTAAAAAGTCGT
The DNA here is from genome assembly GCA_937928185.1 of uncultured Caryophanales bacterium. Lineage (GTDB taxonomy): Bacteria > Bacillota_I > Bacilli_A > Izemoplasmatales > Hujiaoplasmataceae > UBA5603. Next base: position 16,778 of record CALEZX010000112.1, on the reverse strand, counting down.
TATTGATTTTGCTTTTTTGAATTCAAATTGATATATGGCGGTAGAACAATCGGGTTATTATTAAAAGCTAATGTTATTTGGCTAATAAGAATTGACATCCTGTTTCCAACATCTGAACTATTAAATATTTCAATCTTCCTTTTTTCGATGAATTTTTCAATTTCGTTAATATTTCCATTATAAAAATCTTTCGATTCTTGTTTAAAAAGGCAAATTAGTTCATATTCAATGCTTAATTCGAAACCACCTTTAGGTTGTAAAAATACATTTCTTATGGCTTTTAGTGTAAATCCATTTTCAGAAATAGATTTAGGTTTAATTTCGTTAGTGATATTAATTCCATAATCATCGGAAATATTATCTAATTGTTTGAAATATATTGAAGACAGTGAATATTGTATCGAATCTAGATAAATCATTCTTTTAATGTCTGAATCCATATAATTGTTCCGCCTCCTTTTTCCTTGTAAACTTTAGATTATCATTTGAATAATCATATTTAATTGACGAAAATGAGTCAAACAAAGAGTAAAATTGAAATTTTGGATTATTAATGTAGTTTTCATATTTAGTTAGAATCGCAAATTTTTGATCTACTATATTTTGAAGATTCTTAAGAATATCATCATTCGTTTTGTTAGAATATAGTTTCTGCGATAAAGCGTCAATAATAAATGTATTTATACTTACGCCTTCTTTTTCTGACATTTCGATGACTTTTAAATGCATTGTTTTTGGGATTCGTAATGTAATTCTACCTGAAGTCTTGAAGTTAGTAACTGAAGGTATTGTCCGTCCTTCAGATTTGAGAACCTCAAAATACATTTCAAGTGCTTCATCAGCAACTTGAAATGCTTCTTCTTGGGTGTTTCCACCACCTGTTATACCAGGAAAATCGATAAATTCTACAACGTAATTCACTCCGTACTCTTCCAGACTAACAGGTTTTACGATATACGGATATTCTTTTTTCATTATTCTATATCTCCTTCATCTTCTATCATCTCTTCCACGATTTTCTGCACTTGAAGAACTTGATATTTTTGAACTAATCCATTTTTTGATTGAATATTAACTATCTTCTCACAATTAGCATGCTCATATAAACGATGACTACCAGCGTGTTTTGAATTTTTCTCCTTAAATCCATTGTTAGTCAAAAAAGAGTTCATTTCATCAAATGTAATGTCTGACCTCGTCGGTTTTTCCATAATTTTTGATTTTAATTTATCTTTTGTTGACATTGCATCACCCGACACCATATATAGTGTCTTAATTATATAACGATAGATAATTTATGTAAATAGATTTGAGTAATTTATTTGAATAATGATATATTCTATAATAATTTGTTCATTCAATTTATATTATTTAATCTAGTATTTATTTGCGATTACCTCAACAATTCATTTCATCATATTTATAATTTTATGAATGTATATTTATCGATAATAAATAGAAAAGGAAGCAAACATATTGATTGTCTACTTCCATTCCATGATAAATTTATTGTTTCTGCTCTTTTATGTATTTGATTATTTTGTTTGAGTTCTCATAATAATTCATATGGAATACTCTTAAAGTCTTCCATCCTCTTGCCTGTAAGAACTTCTCCTGATGGAATAGTTCTTTTCTTGCAATGGGATCTACATCATCAGTTAAATCACAGATAATACCTAAATCATATCGTTTTGTTTCCTCATTGAAAATTGCCAAATCAATCTTAAACTGGCCAATACCGATGGATTCATCAACGTGATAACCTAACTTAACAAGACGTTGTTTTAAATCATTTGCCATGATGGATAAGGTCATCTTCTTGGTTTCAGATTCCTGATGATATAAACTCGAAAGAATGCCTTTCGCACCTTCCTGGTTATTACTGGATACGTAGAAACAATAACGCATGTAGTCTTTTAACAGTTTCGGTCCTCTACCCGATAAGTCATCAACCTTCAGGCTTTCAGGATATAAAGAAGAAACAAAATAAATCTTCTTCTTTGCTCGGGTAATAGCCACATTCAGTCTATTTTGTCCACCCTCATGATTTAGCCAACCAAACCTTCTTTTCACAACACCGGTTTCATCTTTGGCATAGCCCATGGAGAAGATGATAATATCTCTTTCATCACCCTGAACGTTTTCAATGTTTTTAACAAACAAGCTTTGATCTTCGTTTTTATCTTGACGGAATAATTCTGATTCTAATCGTTTCTGATGTACGGTCGATTTAAACAGTTCTTCATCAATCAGGTTAAGAATCAGATCTCTTTGGACGCTGTTAAAGGTGATAATTCCCACTGAATCACTGGGGTCTTTATCTTTTAAGACTTTCTTCAGTAATTCAATGACCGCTTTGCCTTCTTCGAGATTACGTTTATGTTCAAAAGAACCCTCTTTAACATAAACATAACTGATTGGGGGTTCTTGAGGTGTCACTGGGTTTGGAGAAATAATCAGTTTTCCATCATAGAAAGCATGATTAGAGAACTCAATCAGTTCCTGATAATGACTTCGATAGTGATAATTCAGTAACGCTTCTTTATATTTGTATCTAGCTAAGTCAAGCAGACTCTTCGCATCAAAGGTAACATTTTTCAACAGTTCGTCTTCTTCAAACGGATCGTTTTCTTCTAATCTGCCGAATCCTAACGATGAAGGCCTTAACTGTTTTGGATCTCCCGCTATAACAACCTTTTTAGCCCTGTAGATAGCAGGGATTCCTTTTTCGACATACATCTGCGATGCTTCATCAAAGATGACCAAATCAAATAAATTAAACTGCAATGGAATGACTGAACTTAAGGCTTCTGGGGTTAATAACCAAATTTTGATATGTGAGAATAACTCAACCTTAAACAAATCGATAAACGCTTTGATACTAGGCAATCTGTCACTTTCAAGGATCCGTTTGATATCCATAATTCTTTTGGTATTAGATAACTCAAATGCATTTTGAAACAGTTTCATCTCAAATGATTCCCTTGTAACTGTCTGTTTCTCATCTATCAACGCTTTTAATTCATTCATTTTCTTGTCATAATTATCGAAAATGAACAAGTATTTCTGATGTCTGGCTTTAAACTCTTCCAAGAAACCTGTTATATAAGCATTAAAGAGATAGGTTCTCTGTTTTTCAATAGCCGGAACAGACTGAAAAACAGATTCATCCAATAACAAAGATAAAAACGATAAATCTGTTTCTGATAATTTATCATAATTTGATTTGATTTTGTTGAGATTCTTTAATGATAAAGACAAATACTCAGTAAATTTAGAATCATTCATCAGCGCTTTTAACAACTGTTTATCAGTTGATTTTTTAACGCTGATATCCTTAAGTTTCATCTCATGGGTTTCAATAAACTTCTTAGTTAATTTTCTCTTCTTGAAAACCCATGCCTTTTTAATTTTTTCCTGATAGATAATCAGTTCATCAAGAAAACTCTTGAATTCAATTAAACTGCTTCTGGTAAGTTGGGTTTCGATTTTTCCGAACCAGGGATATTTGATTTTATACTGATGATAATCTAAAAACTCTCTTAATTTCTTATCGGTATCAAACGTCATGTCCAAAGCATCAATATCATCAAAACTCATATCTTTGATATGACGGTTCATCAGCTGATAGATATGCTTAGGGGTTAAACCCTCAAGGACATCTTTATCTTTGATGTAACGTTCATAGAAATAGGCAATCGGTTTACCCTGTCTCTTAGTCTGATATAACAGTCTAATCGCCTGATTAAATATCGAATCCAATTCTTTAATGGATTCTTCTAAACGGTATACATCATTATTGTGCTTCCTTGAAGGCGTCTTTTGATTAATGAAAGCTGAAATCTGGTCATAGAATTTCTGTTTGGCCGCCGCATCGTCAATCATCATTGCATAGGATGAAGCAGCTCCTAAACGCGAATAAATAACGTCTAACGCCACTTTCTTTTCGCTGACGACTAAGACGTTCTCGCCTCTTAATACCTGATGAGCGATCAAACTTGTAATGGTCTGACTTTTTCCGGTTCCTGGCGGTCCCCAGATAACGATTTTCTTCTCCTGATCAATCATTTCAATGACTTTCTCCTGCGAGAAATTGATATCATTGATATAAATTAAATTCGATTCATCGATGTCAATGTTTGAAACATTCACATCGAGAGATTTTTCATCATCGTATAGGTTAGTTTCATCAATTAAGCCTTCTAGTAACTCATTATAAGTATTTGATTCGATGATTTCGGCCATATCTTTCTGAATCATCGATGAATAGAGTTCATATCGGCCAAAAGTAATAAAGTTTTTTAAGACAAAAGCCGATTTATGGGTTTTCAGAAAATCATGTTTCAGTTCATTCTTAAAGGGTAAAAAACCTGGTTTCTGTTCTTTTGATAAAACCAAGCCATGTTTCAGATAAGCCGGAATAATCATTTCATTAACTGTTTTAGCAGATAAGTCTTTTAGTTCCGGTAAATCCTGATTAACATTTAGTTTTTCTATCTTGGCTAACGTCAGTAACAAATCCCGATTAAAGACAATATCTTTATTATGATCGATGGTTAAAGTATAAGTTTTCTTATTCCGTTCCAGTATCACCGGTAGATAAGCCAGAGGTGCTTTAACCGGGAACTCTTCTTTTTTAAATATGCCTTCAATATAGGGATAACCTACATATAAATGATAGTATCCAAAATCCTTAAAATCTTTATTTAGTTGACGATATAAAGTTGTTAAATGTTCAAATATGTTCTCATTGAACCCATCAAACAAATACTTAGTCTTTTTCAATGATACGAACTGTTCGATTTCATCCAGTCGGTTTAAGTCGTATAAATCAAAGCTGGTTATCTTTTCAATCTTTCCCATGTAAAGATTAGGGTTCGTCTTCGAAATGTCTGTTAAACGGTCTTTATAGCGGTCTAGGACAATCGAAGCTTCTTTTGAAACCTTAACGGTTTTGATTTCAGATATCGAATGTTTTAAAATCACTTCTAAGAAGAGATGGGCAAAACGGTCAAGGAAATCTTTGTCTAATCCGGAAATCGCTAAAAAATCACTTAAACGTGACGGTTTCTTCTTTGACATTTCATATAAAGCTTCATCGTTACAAATTGTCTTAGTTTCATTATTTTTCTGAAGCTCTAGTCTTAAATTATCTCTTAAGTTATACAATTCTTCTAATAGAATGTTTTTTCTGATTGCCATAATTAATTACCCATTCCTTATCTATCAATAGTATAACAATTAGCATCTAGATTTAATAGTAAAAATAGATTATCTGATCAAATTAATAGTAGATAATCTTATTATTTTTTGTATTTAAACAAAAAGATTAGATAATCCAGCCCCGATTATCTAATCTTTACAAATCTATCAATTTATTAAATTATTGGATAAAATTAAGTTCAAACGTAACAGAACTGCCTTTCATAACAGCTAATTCAACTTCAGTATTTGGCATGTGTAAATGAACTCTGACATTGACTAAAGCTTCTGTATCGCTAGTCATCACGACTTCAAAATCAAAATCCACTAAATCAGCATAAGCATCAAACGTTTCATTGTCATTGACAAATAAAACATTGATTGCTTCTACTGATAACGTATTTCCTGCCTTGACGTTGACTTTAAATGAATAGTCAACATAATTCACGTCGTTTATTCCCAAAACAGCACCAACAGGCACCAATCTCTTTCCAGAGGGAGCCTTTAATGTGACAACCTGTGAAGCGTGGGAATAAGCTAAATTGTCGCTGTATTCCAGGTTCGAATCGTTTTCTAACCAGTTTTGGTAAACTAAATGAGTACCAAAAACCATTAGGAAGAAAACAAAAAAAGACACCAATAACGGTCGCATCCTGATCACTCCTATATATAAATGTCTAGTACGGCAACTGGCAATCCACGTGGGACCCTATAGTTTTCTGTCGCCGGATTGCTCCGGGTTTAGCTTTATCAAACTAAGCACTTATACATGACCAGTTACGTCTGTACGGCTTTGTCTTTGATAACTTAACTATATCATATATTTTATTAAAAGCAATAACTTTACTCAAAAATTTATTTACATCCTATTTTCATGATTAAAGCAAATAAAAAAACTACCAAAACTGGTAGTTTTAATGTGCTTCTATTATCTATTTAATACTAATCTGCCCGTACTATCCTGAGTCCAAAGGTTGTTAGCTGAATCAAAATTCGTCTTAAATCCAGTCCACCAAGATGAATTAGGCATTGAATCTCTCAACACTAATTCAGCGTTCGTTCCATAGAATGATTCACTGGTATTAGTCGAAATTGAATTATTCGACAATCTTACTAAGACATTGGCGTAATAAATTCTACCAGATGTAAAGGATCCACCAGATCTGCCAATAGCGGTACCAATATATCTTCTATAAGTCGAAGAATTTGTCACTAATCCGCCCGTAAAGAAAGCATCATAGATGAAGACATTGGAAGATGTTGACTCATTTCTACCGATAAATCCACCTAAATACTCGTTAGAATAGCGGTTATTATAAGTTGAACTCGTTTCTAAGGTATTTCTTGACGTCATATCAACAATGGCACGGTTAACATTCAGCTTACCGCCGCTTGCTATTCTTCCGACAATTCCACCGGTATGAGAAGCGGTACCGTAAGAATAAACTTCACCCTGGATATCGATATCACTGATAGTAACATTTGCGCCACTACTGTTAATCGCACCAATGATACCGCCAGAATTAGAACTTTTGTTAAAGACTTTTAAGTTTGTAGCTTTGATGTTATTGATATTTAATACGGTCGCACTGCTCGTCACGCTGCCGATTAGTCCGCCTGCTCCTGCTGAACTCGTCCCTCTGACGCCGGCATTTATAATCGTGATATTCGATATCGTATTCGTTGAGCCGTTGACATTCCCGGCGATTAATCCCGCCTGTAGAACCGTTCTACCTAAGGAGGTAGATCCTAAACTTAAATATACATTCTCTAACGTCAGGTTATAGACTGAACCGCCCTGCATAATTGGAAATATACCGATATACTGGTAACTTCGGTTATTTTGATATAACGTCAGATTGCTAATTTTTTTTCCGTTACCGTCTAATGTCCCACGGAAAATAACATTTGCGGTAGTATTGTTATATGTCCAGTTATAGCCCGAAAAATCGATATCGTTAAACAGATAGTAACGATCAGTCGAAGAACTGTTTGTTTTTGTGGCAAAATCATAGAATTCCTTCGGAGTTGTAATCGGAATTCCCCAGTCACCGATAGTCATCGTATTGTTCTGAGTATTAACAGTTTTATCAAAGTAAGCATAACCAATCGCGAAAGCAGATGAGAAACACAAAAAAAGAACAAAAATTGTTATGATTTTTAACATCGGTTGTCTTTTTAACATCATCTCACTCCTTTCGGATTAAATGGACTAATTTAAGTATTATTAACTGATTTGGTCAGTTTCTTTTTCGGTGTCATCACTTATTTTATTTTTCTTGTTTTTACTTGGAAAAGCAATGGAAATAATAATATAAATCACAACAATATCTGCGACTAATACAATTCTGCCAATCGTCGATTGTGCAAATAACAGAAACGGTCCGATTTTCGGTATCGTCAGGACATGATTTCCGATAATATCAGCATCTTTCAATTTCCAAGGATCAATATCGTCATCAATTTCCGGTCTTGTTCTGAATATTCTCACGCCATCTTCTTCGGTAACAGAATCGAGATAATGAACGACAACCCGTTTATTTCCGTCTCCACGGATATCGGCATAAAAAGCAATGATTTGATCTTCTTTCAAATCGTCTAAATCAACATCGCTGTCAATAATAACGATATCGCCGACATTAATCACCGGTTCCATGCTGTTTGTCGCAATAACGTAATGATTGTATTTAGCAATAAAAGGTACGTAGTTTAACACAACATACCCTATGGTAATAATCAAAATAACACTGATAACGAACTTAATCATTTCAATGAGATCTTTTTTATATTTAAATGATTTTATTTCTTTATTGTTTGCTTTCACACAATCACCATAAATTCATTTAGGCAAGACCGGCTTGCCTAAATGAGTTCAGATTTTAATACTTAGAGTAATAGTTATTAAGCGATAGTTGCAGCAAATGTTAAATCAAAAGTAATCGATTGATTTTTGATAACATCATAAATTGCAACTGTATCTGGCTGATCAAGTGTAACTGTAACAGTAACTAATACGTTAGCATTGTTAACAGTAGCTGAACCTAAAGCAATAGCAACGTTTACTAAATCAGCATTGACAGTAGATCCACCGATTTTGATGTTTGAAGCGACAACGCTTAAGTTTAAAGCTGCTAAAGCTGCTTCATCTAATTTTACGTTGTAAGTTAATACGACTTGATTTACATCGTTAGCTTTCATAACCACGCCGGCTGGAACTAATACTTTTCCTGCTGGAGCGACTGCGACAGCTGCTACTTCTAAAGTAACGCCGTTACCGATTTCGATAATTTCACTTTGTTCTTGTTGTAAGTTATCCCAATAAGCAAACGCTAATACGGTTCCACCTAGTAATAATGCTACTGCTAATACTGCAAATAATTTCTTAAACATTTTTGAAGCCTCCTATTTTAATTTTTATTTTGTTTTATTTATCTTCATTGCTTCTATAAGAAACAAAAAAAGCCAATACGGGTAGATGATGGCAACTGGCTGTCTCAGTGAGACCCTATAGCTTTCCGTCATCAGATTGCTCCGATTTTGGCCTTTGCATATCGCATAGATTGTAATAACGTTAAATTCTAAAAAAAATACCATTATCTATCTATAAGATAACGGCAACTGGCTGCCATCATAAAGAAGGCCCTTTAGTTTTGCGTCACTAGTTTTCACTAGTTTTGCTCTTTACGTTTACAATATTACTGCGAATTCTTATAATTGTCAACATAAATATTCATTATTTTTAAAATTTATTGCTATTTTTAGCGATTATTTCATTTATTTGGGAAATTGGAGTTAAAATTATTACTTTTGCCTATAGATTTATGAAATATTAGATATTCATCTATATAAATATCCGGACTTTAAGTCTTTTCAACCAAAAGTCCGGATATCCTCTTTAAAATTGTTTTATTAAGAAACTACGCCGGAAATAACCTCGATTTGTCCTTTGTGACCACTCTGGTCTTTTCCTTTTTGACCGTTAGTCGGCGTATTAGTTAAAACAGAATTACCTGCTTTTCCTCCCTCGCCACCTGATCCGCCAATCATTGTTAAGCTTCTGTTTTCAAGTTTTACATATAATTTCGTGAACTCAGCGCCATATCCTCCGGCTCCACCATTGCCCCCATCGCCGCCAAAGTTTGTATATATCGCGAAGAAATGTCCGTTTCCGCCATTTCCGCCATTAGAACCGTTTCCACCCGTTAAAGTCAGATTAGCTGTTCCTTTTACCAATACGTTAGATAAATGGATAGCTGAATATCCGGGATTGCCCACAGATCCATCGGCTCCGGTTGCACCAAATGTACTTCCGTTCGCGCCGTTGGTTCCTGGAACCGTATTATTTCCGCCTTTTAATGAGTTTGAAGTTCCTTTACTGTTAATCGTAATAAGAGGACCATCGCCTAACGTTCCTGATGAATAGATTAATGAAGTATTTATAGGAGCTATTGCGTTAAAATTTTCTAATTGTATTTCTAAAGGTTTACTGCGGTTTTCGACTAGGAATGATACGTTAGTATATACAGTTGATGCATTACCGGTAATATATACTTTTCTAATCTGAGAAGAGATTGTGTAAGATTGATTTATAGCTGCTTCCTGTGAAGTAAAATCAAATGCCATGATTTCAACCGTTGAGAATGCATTGGAATACAGAATGACTTCTTCTGATAATGCCGAATAGTCTTTTCCTTCTTCGGTTGAACGAAAGGCTTTAACCGTAATCGTCTGGTCATACGTTCTTTCGCCAGTAAAGACATAAGAAGTATCATCAGTTTCTTCAAGTTGTTCATCGTCCGAGTAAATAATATAGCCATCTGCGTCAGCCACAGCGCTCCAGGTTAATTCATCGTCGAAAATAACCAGATTTAACGGTGCGGAGAGCTTTTGAGTCGTTGTACCCATCAAGAAATCACATGCGGTCAGAAAGATAAAGATAAATGAAATTGCACTTAATTTTAAAAACCTTGTCATTGTTCCTCCCTTTATTTTATTGTCACTTGGACACTGTTCCACTGATTCGTTTTACTTCTCCATTAGTACCGGTTCCGGTATTACCCAAAGAACCCTTCTGTCCATTTCCCCACAGACCTGTTCCGCCGATGCCGCCATTCCCTGCTCCACCGCCAGCTAAACTTAACGTTTTTCCTTTTTCAAGCATGACCGTCATCGAAGTGCAGTGAATACCATCGCCGCCATTACCGCCGTCGCCGCCATCTCCACCTGATCCGGCAATGCCAACGCTGCTAGAACCCTGAGCTCCGTTTCCGCCGACTCCACCTGAAAAATAGATATTGGCGTTTCCATAGATAATGACATTCTGTGCCATTAATCCGTGTCCGGCATTAAATCCGTTAATGCCTGATCTTGCCGGGCCAGAAAAGAAATGAGTTTCCGAAGAGGCAGTCGAAGGTATGGTAACGATATTACCAGCTTTAATCTGATTGACATTTCCTAATGACTCAATAATCATTCTTCCTGAGTTGCCTGCCTGAGGAGCTTCTAAAGTGATGGCGTTAATGCTTTCATCCTGTCCCTCTAGAATAACATTTTCTAGTTTAATGACAATATCGGTGTTTCTGGCTAAAACAGCGATATTTAGACCTTTAATCTTTATAGATTCATTGCCGATTAAATATAATTTTTTAACACCTGTAGGTATTAATAAAATAATATTTTCTTCAATATCGGCACTATATCCGCTGAAATCAAACTTGATGCAGGAATTAAGTTGCGACATCGTATACAAATCATTTTGATATGTGGCTGAATCCTTGATTTCCTGTAAGGTGTGATAAGTGACATAATCTGATTCAATGTCAAAATTTACCTTGTTTGAAGCAACTGACTTTTTTTCATCCTTCATTGCTTTTACCGTAATCTTTGAACCACTATAGTCATCAGAAATAACATATCCGGCAGTCGTTACTGTGTCGATGACGACATCATCCGCAAGAACCTGATAACTATCGGCCATTTCAATCTTCTCCCAAGACAAAAGTCTTTCACTGATTGAAATGATAGGTGCAGGAACTATTAATTCGGTACTGCTTTGTGAAAAATCGCAACCTAAAAAAGAAAACACAAAAAAACCTAATGCAAAGAAAAGAAAAAACTTTTTCACAAACATTCTCCTTATATCGTAAGACATGTATTTCTAAGGCGAGCATACCCTGTGCAGTTTTAACTTCAGTTTTAAAAAGATTAGAAAATAAGAAAATATATAGTAAATTTGTTTGTTATTTAGATTATACAATTAACGATAATAATAAACAACTAACAATGAAAAAAAACTCGAATAAATTTAACTTCGAGTTTTTAGTGTATTTTATACTATTTTTATCCCTTAATTGCACCTGACGTCATACCGGTAATAAAGTATTTCTGCAGTAATAAGTAGAATAAAATCACGGGAATCATCGCTAAAGTCGTCATCGCAAAGACATAACCCCAGTCGGTTCTGCTATGAGACTGGAAAAACATCGTAATCGCCACCGGTAACGTTCTTAATTCATCGAGTTTTAATATCTGTTGCGACCAGCCTAATTCTTCAAATGGATAAAGGAAATTTGAAATACTGATAGCCGCTACTGCAGGAGAGGCAATCGGTAATACGATATAACGGTATACCGAAAAAATGCTTCCACCGTCAATAAAGATCGATTCGTCCATCTCTTTTGGAACGTTATCTTCAATATATCCCTTTAAAAGAAAAGTACTAAATGGCGTTACCCATGCCGCATAAAACAAAATGACTCCCCAAATGTTATTGATAAGTTTCATTCTTGCAGCTAATTCAAACTGAGGAATGATCATTGCTAATCCCGGTAAAAGCATGACGGAAATGAGAAATCCAAACACAATCTTTTTACCCGGAATCTGTAATCTAGCAAATGAATAAGCTAACGTGCTTGAAACGACGATAGCGATTAAAACAGTCATAATTGCTACGAACAACGTATTGCCTAAATACTTAAAGAATGTAACGTTATCAAAGATATACTGATAATTCTTTAAGCTTAATTCCGATAAAGAAGGAAATAACACCGGAGGATAAATAAAGGTTTTGTCATTATCTTTTAAAGAAGATAAGAACATATAAAGCATCGGTGTAATCATTAGAATTAATCCTAATGAAAGAATAATGTATCTTGGAACCATCATCTTATCGACGATACGGTTTTTCTTGTTTGTTCTATTCATCATTCTTCACCCCTGCGCCATTTGGATATTGAAAACATCACAACCGTAATTACGATGATTATGATGGCAACAATGACAGAAAACGCGGCGGAATAACCCATTTTATAAGCATTAAACGTTTTAAAATACATCCACGTGAGTACAACTTCCGTCTGATGAGCCGGATTTCCTCCGGTTAATACCGTAATCGGCGTATAGGTGTTAAATGCCCCAATCGATAACATAATGATGACAAATAACAGCGTTCCGCGAATATTCGGAAGCGTAATCTTAAAAAACTTCTGTACGCGGTTTGCCCCATCGATATCTGCGGCTTCATACTGATCTTTCGGTACCGCCTGCAAGGCCGCTAAGAATACTACCATATTCCAGCCGACGCCTTTCCAGATTCCTAAGAGCATCGCTGCAAATAGTGACGACCACCTTGAACTTAACCAGCCAATCGGTTCATTTGCGATATGTAATATATCAACTAATACATAGTTTAATAATCCGAAATTGGAAAAGATATACCTAAACAGCAAAGCGACGACAACCCAAGACGATATCACAGGGAAATAATATCCCAAACGGTATCCAACGCTGCCTTTGACAATTCCATTAATCAAAACAGCCACGAAAAGACCGATGACCATTTGCAAAGGAACGGTCACAAACGCGTACGCAAAGGTATTAACAATCGCTATTTTGGCGATTGGATCATTCAATACATCAATATAATTCTTTAATCCGACGAACGGCGAAACCTGTTGAAAACCGATATTCCAGTCAAAAAAACTCATCACGACCATTTTAGCCATCGGATAAAAAGTGAAAATGAAGATAAAAATAAATCCCGGTAAAAAGATGACATAATTGCGCCAGTCGATCTTTTTCTTCTTCTTTTTCGTCATCACTGCATTCATGGTGCACCTCCATCAAAATGAAAATGCGGCATCTCATTTAATTATCTCACAAATCGGATTGAGTGCCGCATTTCTTTTAAGTAAAATAACTAGTCTGCTAAAATTGCATTGATTTCAGCTGCACATTCATCTAGTGCAATCTGAACGTCTTTTGCGCCAGTAATCGCTAATGCTATCTTTGTAGCGATAACATTTTCGATTTCACTCCACTGTGGAATAACCGGTCTTGCTTTTGCAGTTGCTAAAGCCTGTGCGAATACTGGTAATAAAGGCATAGCAGCAATTGCTTCAGCGTCTTCTAATGCTTCTAAGTTAACAGGCATCTGACCAACTTTTGCCATTTCAACCTGAGCATGTTTTTCAGTCATGAATTTAACGAATTCCCAGGCGGCTTGTTGTTTTTCAGTTGCTGACGTTTTGAATAACATAAAGTTTTCTCCGCCTAATACGCTAACTGATCCTGCAGTTCCTGCTGGTAATGGAATAGCATCATATTCAATACCTGCTGATTTATTAGATGCGCCTCTCCATGGTCCGTCTAACTGCATTGCATATAAACTTGATGCCCATCCGTCAGTATCGCCAACAGCGCCAGAATCCATTGAAGGTCCTGCTAATGCACCAGCAGCATATAAGTTCTTGAGAGTCGTCACTACATTAGCGACGATTGAACTGTTGATATAACCGGTTGCGGTCGTATTATCTGGTGATAAAACGTCTCCGCCGTTGCTCCAAATATAAGGACCAACATTCCAAATACCTGTCCAAGGTTCAACGTATCCGATTTTACCATTGGTTGTCAAGGATTGAGCAGCCGTCCATACTTCGGCTAACGTCGTTGGAACGGCTACGCCTGCATTTTGTAATAATGTTTTATTATAGAATAAAATCTTTGTATTCGTATTTGATGCAATTCCATAATAATCATTTCCCATTTTGTTTGAACTGTTTGGAGCAGTCAATACTTTAGCTGCAGCTGTTTCGTAATCGTCAAAATCACTGACTTTTAATAAAACATTCAATGATTGAAATTGCGGAACAAACGCAATGTCGCCTCTTAAGATGTCAGGTAAAACGCCGGTTTGTGCTCCTAAAGTAACACTGTCCTTCAGCGCCTGCCATTCCATGTAAACGGGATGAATCGTCACACCTTCGTGATCTTCTTCAAATTCATCAATTAAGGTTTCTAACACAGCGACTTGTCCATCACTTGCTGAGTAATTGTGCCAGAATTCTAATGTCAATGTTTCATTGTTGTCTTTACATCCGATTAAAACAACGGAAGTGAATAAAAATAAAGCAATAATTAAAACCTTTTTAAACATTTTTTCTCCTCTTTTTTATATGTGATTGATCAAGTGATCAATTTATATCGTAATGAAGTTAGTTATTATTTTGTCCTGTTCAGAAACCATATGAATCATCTGAAAGCCTTGTGAAGGTATCGATATTTTGATTTCATCATTGATACTTCTTTTCGTTTTCAGATAATCGTTAGGACGAATAACGGTCGTGTAATCCTGCTGATTACGGTTGATGATAATGAGTACCGCTTCGTCTTCGTATAGTCTGACGAATGAGTAAAGACTGAAATCGATAAAAACAGTTTTATATTCGCCGTATAATAACGACTTATACTTCTTTCTCACTTCAATCATTGATTTCGTGAACTGATGTATGTCGTTATTGACCCAAATCCAGTTCATGGTTTTTCGGCATAACGGATCGTTTTCACCGTCAATGCCGATTTCATCGCCGTAATATACGACCGGTAAACCCGGTAAAGTCATCTGCATGACAATCGCTAATTTACGTAAATTATCCTGAAAATTTAATGAATTGATGATTCGTTCCGTATCATGACTGGAAATATGATTATATAACGCATTATGGATAACCAGCGGATATTCAAATAACAGTTTTTCGATTCGGTTATTCAGTCTCTTAACTGTGAGTGAATCGACGGTTAAGAAATTAATGATTAATTCTCTTAACTTATAATTCATCACCGAGTCCATCTGATCTCCCCTGAGCAGATCTTTTCCATCTTTCCAGGTTTCAGCGACTAAATACAAGTCTTTTAACGGTTTAACCGCCTGTCTGAACTCAATCCAGAACGTATAGTCGATTTCATCGGCGACATCTAATCTCCAGCCGTCAATATCAGCTTCGTTAATCCAATATTTTCCGATTGAAATAATATATTCTCTTAGTTCTCGCGACGAGAAATTCAGTTTGGGCATCCATTTATAATCGCCGACACATTCATAATTAATGTTTTCGGTGTCAACGCTATCGCCACTGATGTAAAACCATGTAAAATACTGCGATTCTTTTCCGTTTTTAATGACATCTTGGAATATCGGTGAATAGTAACCAATATGATTGAAGACGCCGTCTAAAACGATTTTCATTCCATTCTGATGCATTTCTTTTACTAAATTGATAAATTCTGTTTTTGTTCCATAAGCCGGATCGATATCAAAATAATCGATTGTATCATATTTATGATTTGAACTGGCTTTAAATATCGGAAGTAAGAAGACTACATCAATACCTAAATCGAGCAGATAGGGAATATTTCTTCTTAATCCTTCAATATCGCCGCCAAAATAGTTTTCTCTTGTCGGAACAGAATCCCATGGTACGATTCCTTTTGGATCATTTTCTTTATCGCCGTTATAAAAACGGTCTAGAAACATATGATATCCGACTTTACCATGAAACGAAGGGACGTCTTCGAATAAATCAAATGTATTTACGTACATATATTCAAAATATTTTTTTGGTTCTTCGGTTTCAATTCCCCAAGGGGTAAAATATAAAGTTTCTTTTGCATTAGATATTTTGAAATAGTAACGAATATAATGAATCGGTTCGTTCGCAACAATCATTCCGGTAAAATAAGGACTGCTTCCGTCTAAGGAACGGTTGTTCATCAACGTCGAATTGATTATATATTCGTGAAATCTTTTCCAATACACCAGCTGAACTTGATAGTTTTCCTTGGCATTGAGATATAATTTGACATATAGAGTATTCCGGTTAACCGGATAAATATATTCCCTGGTTTCATAGTGTTGTGCAATCATATGATATTACCATTTTGTATTGACTACAAAATGTCTCCTTTCAGTAAGCTCTAATAGTCGGAAGTTATTTACTTTCTGGTCGTTTCTCGTTCATATAATGAAGTTGAAATCAAAATGCCCTGATTTTTAAACTGATGATTTTCAATCTGATCAAATAATAATTTAGCGCACTGAACGCCCATTTCATACACATCGACGTTGACGGTTGAAATCATCGGATACGATAATTCTGCAATTTTCGGATCATCGTAAGAGATTAAACCGAAATCCTCAGGAATATTTAAATTCGCTTCTTTGATGGCTTTAATAACGCCATAACTTAATTCGCCGTCGGCACAGATGATTGCATCCGGACGGTTGTTTAATGATAATAAAG
>CALEZX010000111.1 GCA_937928185.1 uncultured Caryophanales bacterium | reverse complement strand
ATAAAAAAAAGAGATTATCCAACCGAATAATCTCTTTTATTTGTCGATTAACTTAATACTTTAATCCCTTGAACAACAGCAGCGATCAATAATCCTAAGAACATTCCGATTGCGAGAATGACTAAGACAATTTTACCGAATTTGCTTTTAGTCGGGTTATAAGTTTTAATTTCCTGTTCCACAACAACAGGTTTCGGACGTTTTTTACTTTGTGGCATATTTTTCACCTCAAATATTGATTAGCTTAATATATTATAAATCATCGTGATAAAAAAAGAAAGTTTTTTTGCACTGAAATATTATTTTACCCAAGTTACAGGATTGTCTTCATCAAACTGTTTTAGGTAACTGATGACATTTTGAGTGATTTCAGTCGGCGTAGAAGCGCCACTTGTTACTGAGACTATGCGGTGTCCGAACAGCTGTTCAGGCTTTATATCGTCTACAGATTCAATTCTGTAGGTGACAGCGGGAGTCATTGATTGCGATAATTTGACTAAACTAGAAGTATTGTGGCTGAAAGGATCGCCGACAACGAAGCATAAATCGACCGTCTGATTCGCGGAAAGAACCGCTTCCTGACGAATACGTGTTGAATTACAAATTTCATCAGAAATGACGGCGTGAGGATATTTTACACGAATTAACTGAAATATCTTATCTAGATCACGGATGGATAAAGTTGTCTGATTTGTCACAAAAATGGGGTTTTGTAAGGATAAAGAATCAATATCCTCTGGTTTTTCAATTAATCTGACTGAAGGAGAAATACCTAATGCACCTTCGGTTTCCGGATGATTTTTTTTACCGATGAATAATACTTCATAATTATTATGAAGATATTCCTTAATCAGATCGTGGGTTTTCTGAACGTCTTTGCACGTAGCATTAATCATCGTCAGACCTTTGGCCTTGATTTTCTCAAATACAGCTTCTTCAGTCCCATGGGCCGTAATAATAACAGTACCCTTATCAATCGAATCGAGCAGTTCGAGCCGGGTTTTTCCGGGGTCATTTAACGTGATTGCCCCTTTACTTGTGAGTTCATCGACGACAAAACGATTATGGACGATCATTCCGAGAATATAAATCGGACGGGGCAACGCTGGATTCTGAAGCGCTTTATTGACAGTATCGATAGCTCTGACTACGCCTGGACAATAACCTCGTGGGGCAATGGGAACGACTTGCATGATATCACACCTTTTAGTTTTACATTAAACCATTATTATTATATAATAGATTGTGTATTTTTACAAAAAGAAAGTATGGTGTCTCATGTTTAACTATCAGAAATTTATTAATGAAGCTTTAGAAGAACTAAAGTTTAAATCATTAACAGAAGTTCAGTCTATTGTTATCCCAAAAGTCCTAAAAGGACAGGATTTAATCGTAAAAAGTGCGACAGGAACTGGAAAAACCCACGCATATCTGATTCCTGTTTTTGAACGTCTCGATTTATCAAAACAGGAATGTCAGGTTTTAATCAGCGCTCCGACAAGAGAACTTGCAATGCAGATATACCAATTTGCCAAACAGATTAAAGAACATAGCAGTCAGCCGATTGATATAAGACTCTATACCGGCGGAACGAACCGGAAAGATGAAATTGCAAGACTTGAAAAGAAACAACCGCATATCGCCATCGGTACGCCGGGGAAATTAAAAGATCTCGTTGTTAAAATGAATGTTTTAAAGGCCCATATGGTCAGGACATTTATCGTCGATGAAGCGGACATGACGCTTGACGAAGGCTTTCTAGCAGATGTCGATCAGGTAGCAGGAACGATGGATGAACATTTGCAAATGTTGGTTTTTTCTGCGACAATACCTGAATCTATTCAGCCTTTCTTAAAAAAATATTTAAAAAAACCTGAGTTAATCGCAATTGATCAGGGCGCCGGTGTGAATGAAAATGTTAAACATTATATCATCAAAACCAAAGAAAGAGACCGTTATACCGTCTTTGAAAAACTATTAGGAACGCTTAACCCTTATCTGGCAATTGTTTTTTGTAATACAAAGGAATCGGCAGATGAGTTATACGCAAAGATGAATGCAAAGAATTATAATGTCGTATTGATTCATGGCGGATTAGAAGCTAGAAAACGTAAACTGATTGTCTCAGACATCCGCCAGTTGAAATATCAGTACATTGTTGCGACGGATATTATCAGCCGCGGCATTGATATCAGCGGAATAAGTCATATCATCAATTATGAATTGCCTTATGACGTAGAATTCTACGTTCACCGCAGCGGAAGAACCGGAAGAATGGATAAAGACGGAAAAGTGTTATCGCTATATGATTTTGATGATAACGCCTATTTAAATAAAATCGAAAGTAAAGGGATTGTCTGCGAAAGTCTGGACATTAAAGGCGGAGAACTGGTTGAAGTCAAAACGAGAAACGCCCGTTCTAAAAAAGACTGGAAACCCGGAAAATCCATGGAAGAAGCTAAGATACTCGTGAAGAAATCCAAAACAGTGAAACCGGGGTATAAAAAGAAATATCAGACCGCTCTGAAAAAAGTTCAGAAAAAACTGGAAAGAAAAGGACGGTAATACTCGTGTTAATTATCGGTTCACATGTTTCTTTAGGGGGAAAAGAACAGTTTTTAGGAAGTGTCAAAGAAGCAATTGCCTATGAGGCTAACGCGTTAATGGTTTATACCGGTGCTCCTCAGAATACAAAAAGAACAGCTTTGGAACTGATGAGAATCGATGAGGCGAAAGCATTAATGAAAGAACATGCCATTCAGCCAAATCACGTTATCGTTCATGCCCCGTATATCGTCAATTTAGCCAATCCGGATCCGGAGAAGCAACAGTTCGCCATCGACTTTCTCACTGAAGAAGTCAGACGCAGCGAGGCTTTGGGAAGTCATGTTCTGGTATTACATCCCGGTGCGCATATGGGTGACGGACCGGAAATGGGAATTGAAAGAATCGCCAGAGGTGTTAACAGAATCATTGAAAATACTTTTGACAGTCCGGTCGTCATCGCTTTAGAAGGCATGGCGGGAAAAGGAACTGAAGTTGGCAGAAACTTTCATGAATTAAAAGCCATTATCGACAAAATATCTGATCAGTCAAGGATTGGGGTCTGTTTTGACACCTGTCATACTCATGACGCCGGATATGACGTATTGAATAATTTCGATTATGTTTTAGAGGAGTTTGACCGCGTCATCGGTCTAAACTATTTAAAAGTAGTCCACGTCAATGATTCAAAAAATGATTTAGGCGCTCATAAGGACCGCCATGCGAATTTAGGTTTTGGTTTTATCGGATTTGATCGGTTAAATTCCATCGTCCACCATGATAAACTGAAACTCATCCCCAAAATTCTTGAAACGCCTTACGTTGAAGATTTAAACAATCCTGAGCTTAGTTATCCGCCTTATTATTTTGAAATATCGATGCTTAAAAATCAGACCTTTAATCCTAATTTACTAGAACTTATTCGGCAAAGAAAAGGGGTAAAATAAATGCCTCTGCATGTCGTTTTATATCAGCCTGAAATCCCGCAAAACACCGGAAATATCATGAGAACGTGTGCGGGAACAAATACTACTTTGCATTTGATTGAACCGCTTGGGTTCAAAGTCGATGAAAAAACATTAAAAAGAAGCGGTGTTAATTACTTAGAGCATGTCGTTTTTCATGTGTATCCGTCATGGGAAGAATTCGTTTCTATCAATCCCGGCAGGTATCTCTATTTTACCCGTTACGGGAAGAAGACGCCTGATCAGTTTGATTTATCAAATTCTGATGAAACAATTTATCTGATTTTCGGCAGAGAATCGACGGGGATTCCCAAACACATTCTGAGAAAACATTTAGAGGATTGTACCCGGTTCCCGATGAATGAAAATATCCGCTCGCTGAATCTGGCAAATACGGTTTGTTTAGGAATATATGAAGTTTTACGGCAGCAAAATTACCACGGATTATCCAGAACCGAACCCGAATCGATGAAAGGTGAAGACTGGCTGATTCAAGACTAATTCTTTATCTTCAGGGGTGATACAATGTCTTTGGAAATAGGCAAAAAAATCGTCGTTCAAAGTTATAAACATGATGAATCTTTACATCGCATATGGGAAGAAGCTACCGTATTGGAAGATAATGACGAATATATTATCGTTGCCAATAAAAAAACAAAAGTCGTTGAGGCAAACGGCCGTTTTTGGCACACGAAAGAACCTTCGGTCACGTATTTTTATAAACACCACTGGTTCAATGTCATCGGCATTATTAAAGATGACGGCGTTTCCTATTACTGCAATATTTCGAGTCCGATTTTAAGCGATGAAGAGGCGTTAAAATACATTGATTATGACCTTGATATCAAAGTTCTCCCAGATTATTCTTATCATCTTTTAGATCAGAATGAATATCGGAAACATAAGTCGTCGATGGATTA
The DNA here is from genome assembly GCA_937928185.1 of uncultured Caryophanales bacterium. Classification (GTDB taxonomy): domain Bacteria; phylum Bacillota_I; class Bacilli_A; order Izemoplasmatales; family Hujiaoplasmataceae; genus UBA5603. The sequence continues at coordinate 54,576 of CALEZX010000111.1, read as the reverse complement.
TTCACAGAAACTAAGTTCAATCATCGAAAACGAATTCAGAATGCTAGAATCAATGGTGAAAAACCGGTTAGAACCCTTTCATCCTGAACTGATTTTAAAATGGTATGATACTTACCTGAATTTAAAATAAAAATCACTGATGATGTCATAACTGAAAAAAATTGAATTTCATCAAAATAATAGGGAAGATATGATTAAAATCATCTTCCCTTTGTGTTATAATAGTAAAGAAATGGATGTGATTTTTATGAAACTAACTTATAAAATTATTAAGCCACAGGCGATTAAAGATTTTTTACACGAAAACAAGATACCGCTAAAATTAATTGAAATAGAAAATAATCAGATGAAAATTATGGTTAATAATGATGCAAAAACCAAAAATGATACCGTCAGAAAAGGCGATAATCTCCATATCTGGATTCCTGATGAAGAATATGACGAAGCGATATTGCCAGAAAACCTTCCTTTAGACATCAGTTATGAAGACGATTATCTTCTGATTGTAAAAAAACCATATGGCATGCCACTGATGGTCACTAAAAATAACACAGAACATACCCTGGCTAACGCTTTGATGAATCATTATCAGACAAACCAGATTCAGAGCAAAATTCATTTTGTCAATCGTCTGGACATCGACGCCGGAGGATTGGTTTTGGTCGCTAAAAACCGATTCATAAAATTTTTAATATCTGAGAATGAAGTTGCTAGAGAATATTACGCTATCATTGACGGAATCGTTCCGAATAAAACCTTAACAATCGATTTACCTATCGGCAAAGAAGAAGAAAATTCTCCTAAGCGGATTGTTAAGGAAGACGGTGAAGACGCAGTAACGAAATTTACCGTTGAAAAAGAGTTTAAAGTTCAGAGTCTGGTCAAAATCAACTATGAATCAGGAAAAACCCATCAGATTCGCGTTCATTTCGCACATTTTGGTTTCCCGCTTGTTGGCGATCAGATTTATAACCCTAAAGCCAAAACGAATGAACATCTCTACCTTTTCATGAATCACATCGGATTGAAACATCCGATTACCGGCAAAGATATCGATATCAACTTAAACATTCCTAAAGATTTCAGCGATTACTTACTGAGTAAGGGTGGTTTAAATGTTTAAGAAATTCGCTGTACTTTTCACAGTATTTTTATTAATTTTCAGTTTTGGATGTCAGTTTTTTTCCACAAAACAAACAACAAACTTAACGATTTCAACATTACCGACAATTATTACAAACACGAACACTCCAACTACTGAAAACACCGAAAACCCCATTAGTTATGATCTTTTGTTTAACAATGAGGTTATGCATCGTTTTGTGATTTCATTTTCACAGGCGAATTTTGACAAACTGGTTGATGACATGATGAATTATCATGATCAGTTTGGCACATACCGTGACAATACCATTCAGGAAGTCGATATTTTATATGAAGACTCATACGGAAATAAGGTTGAACTGAATGAAGTCGGATTCCGGACAAAAGGAAATATTTATACCCGTGTTTTACCGGTTATCTTGGATAATAAAAATCAGGTTGTCGGATACCAACAGGTATCTTTCCAACTCGAATTTAATGAGACGTTTTCCTATCCCGATAATTCGACTCAGTACAAAGACTTAAAACAGAGACGAATGTTCGATCTCGAACAGCTCAATTTTAAAGCAATCAAAGCCGAAGATACCGGAGTCGTCACTGAAATGGTCGCCTATGATTTATTTCGTGAAGCGGGAATTCCTGCGCCGAACACCAGTCTGGCGGTCATCTATTTTGATATTGACGGACAGGTCATTCCTTATGGATTATATACCGTTACCGAGCCTTTGGACGATGTTTTTGTCCGCAGAGTATTTGGTAAAAATTTCGATGGTTCAATCGGCGATTTATATAAATGCGTCTGGCAGCAGAACGGACCGGCAACTTTAGAAGTTAACGATACATCTGCGGCAGTAGCCGTATCTGATTATAATCTCGGATATCGGATTGCATATCAGCTGAAAACCAATAAATTAACCAGTGATTTTTCTAGTTTCAGCCATTTTGTGACCGATTTAAATACTTATTCTCAGACTCTAAGCTATCAGAATAAACTGGGAAGCATTTTAGATGTCGACACCTGGTTAAAAACGCTGGCAATGAGTTATCTGATTGGTAATCCAGATGATTATCGCGGAAATGCGAACAACTATTATTTGTATTTTTATGAAGGGAAAGCAGTCTATATTCCTTTTGACTTTGATCAGTCGTTAGGATATGGCTGGAATCCTTATAACAATTATGGATTAACGCTGGATATCCATAACTATCCATCCGTAAATCCAAGTTATTTAACAGCAGACAAGTTAGTATTAGTCAAAAATGTATTGGCTTTTCCCGAATTTCAGGACAGATACGAAAAATATATCTTAGAATATACGAATCCTACCGACGGCATATTTAAATACAGCCGTTATTATGATGAATATATTCTGGCTAAGAATTTATATTTAAATGAACTGACCAGCGTAAATCATCTTGGCGTCAGAGAGTTCAGTTTAACTAATCGTTCAATGCATCCGAGCAAATATTTTTCAGATAAAATCTATTATGCCCGTGCTAACGCTGAATTTTATCAAGATAAACGGTAGGTGAAATAAGTTGAAATGGCTGACCCTTAAAAGAATCATTATTTGCTTGATGCTTGGCATCAGCATTTTTGGGTTGAGCTATTATAATTATGTTTCTGCGAAAACCGGATATACGCCATTAACGCGTTTAGCGAATAACCGCAAACAGAAAACTGATTATCAGAATCTTTTTAACCGCAGTATTTACAAATCGATTACAGTTAAATTCGAGGAAGATACTTTTAATGATTTAGTCACGTCGATGGAAGATTATTTTGAACTTTACGGGACTTATCAGGATAACACTTTACATAAAGTCGATATGACTTATTCCGATGGGTTAGGAAATCATTTTACGATTGAAGAAGTGGGGTTCAGAACCAAAAGTAATACTTCAAGAAATATCCCGAGAATGCTTGACTGGCGCGGCAGAACGGTTTATTACCAAACTTCGTTTCAGTTGCAGTTTAATGCAACGTTTGATTATGAAAAAGGATCAAACGAATACGGCGTATTAAATAAAAGAGAAGTTTTCAACCTCGATCAGCTCAATTTTGAATTTTCTAAAGCCATTGATTCTTATACCGACAGGGCCATGATCAGCGAAGCGTTCGCTCATTATCTTTACCTGCAGGCCGGTGTAAAAGTATCAAACGCTTCTTATGGAATCGTTTATTTTCAAATTGGCGAAGAACTAATCGGTTTTGGATTTTATACATTTATTGAACCGATTGATAACAATTTTCTGTCAAAAAACTTTAAATCCAATGTCATCGGCGATTATGGGGATTTATTTAAATGTACGGATTTAATCGGATTAGCGGATTTATCGGTTAATTATGATAATCTTATCGGCATTAACGATGCTCCGAATAATGTCAGATATACCTACGCATTAAAAAATCATAAACAGAATGGTTTACGGTCGGATTTTTCAGTGATGACGAATTTTATCGATCATCTTAACGATATTGATTATTTTAAAAACAATGCCGCTAAATTAATCGACGCCGATGCATTCATCCGCGCTTTGGCAATGGGTTTCATCATCGGAAACAGCGATGATTACCGATATAATTATAATAACTTCTATTTATATTTTGATGTTTATACTCAGAAAGCTTACTTCATTCCCTTTGACCTTGATTCTTCCTTAGGCTTTGGAAAACATCAGGATCCGACCGATAATTATGGAGTCTATTATTCGATTATCGATATGAATGAAATGGCGATACTGGTGAATAGGATTTTTAGTATCGAACAGTATCGGAATCTTTATTATCTGTATCTGAATGAGTTTACCACCGAATATTTCGATTATTCTTTATTTGAACAGGAATATCAAATGGCAAAAGTTCTGTATGAAGGCGTCTTAATTGCCGAAAATCATTTAGGTAATCAGCTCTTTTCACTAAGAAATTCCGAATGGTATTTCACGACCAAAAAAGCAGAAGTCTTGAAACAACTAACTTTATTACCCTAATAAAACGTTTTCATCTTCTTTTTGTTTGACTATTTTTCGATATCATTTATAATGAGACTCAGTTACAAAAAAAGTTCATCATTTGATTAGAGGTAGCGATGTAGATAAGTATCCTGGGGAGCCGGTAGGCACTGAACCAGGTGAAAGGCAGCCATCGCCGAATGAGTAACCGGACGCGGTTAAATCATGGGGTTGAGAGAAACACTTTCAACACTCCTACTGAAATCTTTAGTAGAGGCGCTAACATCCATAAAAATTTTCTTTTGTTTTTTTGATTTTTTGGAAGCGTCGGTGAGACGCTTTTTTTGTTTCAAAAATCAAACATAAGGAGAATCATATGTACAAGAGAATTTTTACTGCATTACTGTTTTTATTATTTGTTTCATTAACCGCCTGCGTTAATTTAGAACCACTTCCGACTGATCAGGATACTTATCAGTTGATTGAAGAACGCGGTTATATCGTCGTCGGATTAGAATGTAATTACGCTCCGTTTAACTGGAGCGTTGAACAGAGCCAGGCATCGGAAATTGCGGTCAAACAAACCGGATCGAGTTCTTTCTGTGATGGTTACGATGTTCAGATTGCTACTAAAATAGCCGATGAATTAGGATTAAAACTTTATATAAAAGCCATCGACTGGGATGGATTAATCCCTTCGCTTGCGAATAACGGTTCAATTGATTTAATCATTGCGGGGATGTCACCTACCGCTGAAAGAGCCGAAACTGTCGCTTTTTCAGAAGCTTATTACCATTCTACGCATGTAGTCTTAGTCCGGAAAGATTCAGCTTACGCAAACGCCGGGTCGATTCATGATTTCGAGAATGCAGTCGTCGTCGCTCAGTTGAATACGTTTTATGATGAATTAGCTCTACAGCTCACAAATTCAGTTCATTCCAATCCTTTAGGCGACGTTCCGACCATCGTGACGGGTATTAAAACCGGTATTTATGACGCCACAATTCTTGAACTGCCGGTAGCGGTGGCGATTACTGAAGCAAATCCCGAACTGAAATATATTGTTTTTAGCGAAAATAACGGATTCAGCGTCACTTATGAAGATGCGGCTGTTTCAATTGCATTAAGACAAAGCGATATTACCCTTTTATCAAAAGTTAACGATATTTTAGCAACCATTTCTGATGAAACGAAAGAACTGTGGATGCTAGAGGCCATCGGACGTCAGCCATTATAAAAAGATGATGAAAAAAAGAATTGTCTTTAAAATAATCAAAAAAATCATCATATCTGCGATTGTATTAGGTGTAATCTATGCGCTGTCGTCACAAAAAACGCCTGAAAATTCGCTTCAGGCGATAACGAGTATCGTTGAAGGAACGCCGAGTTCGGAAACTTTAGCCGTCTTAGAAATCGCAAGTGAAATGGTAGTTCCATATAATTATCTCAATAAACAAAGTTTATCGTCAACGAGATTAACCCAATTGTCTGGGGATATGGCTTTACCTTCGCAATATGGTGACGTTTCAATTACCTGGGTAAGCGATACAGAAAGAATGACAATCGATTCTGAACTAGAAAATTTCAGCGTCGCATCGCCGCAGGGATCGGTTAATATCTTAATCTACCACGCCAGAATCTTGTCACTGCCGACTATTCTTCAAGGAAGTAAGAATTTCACTCTTACAGCCTACTTTCATTATAATGACGCTACTTTAATGAAGACATATGAAGGGGCATTAGTCGCTGTTATGCCTGCAGATTTCTTTGGCGGCGTGCTTTTCACGATTGTCCGTTACTCCAGATTGTTTTTTGAAGGAATGATTACTACCCTTGGATTATCGTTGACGGGAACGATAATCGGTTTTATTCTCGCATTAATATTAGTATTTTTAAGAATTCAGACGCCTTCTTTTCATGATAAAAAAGGTATATCGGTATTAAAAAAAGCGGGAAGTTCCTTCGCTAAAGGTTATATTACGCTTTTCCGGGGAACGCCGATGATTGTACAGGCCAGTTTTTTCTGGTATGGTCTCGGTTTGTTTGGAAATGCGTTATTATGTGGATTGTTTGTCGTATCTCTCAATACTGCGGCTTATATTGCGGAAATCTTGAGAGGTTCAATTAATGCGATTGATAAAGGTCAGACTGAAGCTTCGAGAAGTTTGGGTTTAAGTCAGGTACAGACCATGAGATATGTCATCTTTCCACAGTCGGTAAAAAATTCTATGCCGGCCATCGGTAATGAATTTGTCATTAATGTCAAAGATACTGCGGTTCTTTCGGTCATCGGTATCTTTGAATTATTTAATCAAACGACAAAAGTCGCAGGTATTCATTACCGTCAGTTAGAAGCTTATCTGGTTGTGGCGGCGATTTATCTGGTTTTGACCTATACCATTACCAAAATTCTACAGAAAGTAGAGAAGCGGTTCGATTTGAAAACAATCGACCTTCCTTCATCGGTTTAATATTATGCAGAAAAAAATCATCGAGATTAATAATCTAAAAAAATCTTTTGGACAAAATGTTGTCTTAAAAGATATTAACCTAGATATTTATCAGGGAGAAGTTCTCACGATTATCGGTTCATCCGGTTCAGGAAAATCAACATTGCTGAGATGCATGAATTTACTTGAGGAACCGGATGAAGGAGAAATCTTTTTTGAGAATGTCAGCTTAACCGATTCTTCCGTAAACATCAATTTATTAAGAACGAAAATCGGAATGGTATTTCAAAGTTTTAATTTGTTTAATCATCTGAGCGTTTTAGATAACTGTATGTTAGCTCCCTTAAAGGTCCTTCATCAGGACAAAAAAGCTGTTAAAGAAAACGCCTTAGCAATGCTCGATTCAGTGGGAATGAAGGCTTTTCAAAATCAAAGTCCCTTAGCGCTATCCGGCGGGCAGAAACAAAGAGTAGCGATAGCCAGAGCGTTGGCCATGAATCCTGATATTCTGCTTTTTGATGAACCGACGAGTGCTCTTGACCCTGAAATGGTCGGAGAAGTCTTAGAGGTCATTAAATCTTTGGCTAGAAGCGGGATGACGATGGTGGTGGTTACTCATGAAATGGAATTTGCCAAAGCAGTATCGTCTAGAGTAGTTTTTATGGACGATGGTGTGATATTAGAAACCAATACTCCCGATCAACTGTTTCAAAATCCGAAAGAAGAGCGGACGAAACAGTTCTTAAGACGGGTAAGATAAAAAAAAGCACTCAGCTGAGTGCATTTTTTTTAGAGCCATTTTGACATAATGGCGAAGCCTTGGCCTTCTTCACGAATCTTTAAACCCTTTTTCTCATAAAGAGATATCGGTCCACGATATCCGTCTTCGATATTTTCAAGTTCTTTTTTCGGAACGACAAGCAGTTTCTTATACCCTAATAATTTTAAGTCGGCTTCGGCGAAATCATAGAGGGCGGTAGCGACGCCCTGATGACGATATTCTTCTTTGATTAAGAAACAAATCATTAAAGCCGTGTCGAGATTAGCCCATTTCGACAGTATTTTTTTCATGCGGGGATAATCTTCCCAATGGCCGGCATTAAGCCAGCCAATTGGCTGATCCTGATCAAATGCGAGATAGCCGTGCATGAGTCCGTTGCTGATAGAATCAATTGCTTCTTGTTTATTAAAATCACTGCCACGGTTTACCCATTCATTTTCATCGCATTCGGTATGGTAAAAGCGACAGTAACATCCCTGCCATGATGGCTGATGTGAAAATTTAAGCGAATCCATGAATTGAACGAATAATTCGCCGTCATAAATGGTGATTGGTCTGATTGTAAGATTCATCGTTTACCCCTTTAGATATAAAAGTAATAGTTTTAAAGTGTTTTCAAGCGCACTGATATGCGTTCTTTCCATCCCGTGTGAAGCATGAACGCCAGGACCGATAAGTCCGCCTCGGAAATCATTTCCTCCGTGGAGCGCAGCCGTTACGTCTGAACCGTAGAAAGGATAGATGTCAGTAGCGTATTTTAAGTTATTTTCTTTGGAGAGTGCCGCAAGTTTAGAAACGATTCCGTAATCATAAGGACCACCGGAATCTTTTGCACAAATAGAAACCATCATTTCCGTGCAGGATAAGTCTTCGCCGATACATCCCATATCAACGGCGATGAATTCGTCTAAATCGGGAATGTAAGCAGCGCCATGACCGACTTCCTCATAAGTAGAAATAATAATTTTTAAGTTTTGAACAGGAATGAGTTTTGTTTTGGACAGATGATAGAGCAGGCCGAATAAAATTGAAACGCTGATTTTATCATCTAAAAATCGGCTTTTGATAAAACCCGACGGCGTAACCGTCGTTTTTGGATCAAAAAAGATAAAATTACCCGGTTCAATTCCTAACCGAATGGTATCTTCTTTCGAATGGATGACTTCATCGATTCGAACAACCATCTTATCAGGCGAACGTTCAATCGTGTTGGCGTCGCGGTTGACGTGTGAAGACGGATTAACCGATAAAAAAGTACCCTGATAATCTTTTCCTTCCCTCGTACGGATGGTACAGTATTCGCCATCGAGCGTCGGCCAGATGGGTCCGCCGATGGTCGTAAATTTTAATTCTCCTGAACCGTTTATACTTCTGACCATCGCTCCTAAAGTATCAACGTGCCCGGATAGGCCTAAGACGGTTGTTCCGGAGCCTGGAACAGAAATAATCAGATTTCCTTTTTTTGTTCTCTCGGTCTGATATCCTAAACGGATTGCTTCAGCAAGACAAAAATCAATAACTTCCTCGGTATAGCCGGAAGGAGAAGGAATCGCTAATATTTTTTTGGCAAAGTCAACGATATAATCTAGTGTTTGTTTCATAAAATCACCCTTTTTCATTATATCACAGATTATCGGTTTCATCGAGATTCTCTTTTATTCGTTGGCTTTCTATGATAAAATATAAGAGATATCATCGCCTATAAGGCGAAAAGAGGAGATGAAAACATGATTGTCGTATTTGGCGGAGCTTTTAATCCTCCTACTATCGCACATTTAGCAATTTATCATCATGTCATGAAACATTTGCCATGTCATCAATTTATTTATCTTCCGGTTTCCAATCTCTATACCAAAAGATCGCTTGCATCGAATTACCACCGTTTGGCAATGTTAAAACTGATGACCCAAAATTTAAGCAATGTCTCAGTTTCAACGATGGAATTTGACGACTCAGATTATTTAGGAACTTATCAGAGCTTAATCCGGATTCAGGACAACTATCCGGCTGAAGAAATCGTCTTCGTCATCGGTGCTGATAATTTAGCGAAACTCCATAAATGGATTAATGCGGAAAGTTTACTGTCTGATTTCAGATTTGTCGTGATAAATCGCAATCATACCGATATCGAACTGGCGATTATGGAAAACCCGGTACTCGCAAAACACCGTCAGTCATTCATCATTCTTCCTGATTTTGATATTGAAATATCTTCAACAACCTTTCGTGAAAATTTTGATCGTAAATTGGTTAGCGATGAAGTTTATGACTACATCCAGATACACCAATTATATAGGAGTTAAAAATGTATAAACATGGTTTCTTAAAAATTTGTTTAGTCAGTCCCAAATTAGCAGTCGGGAATCCTGATTATAACGTTGACCAAATGTTAATTGCTTTAGAAAACAATGAGGCTGCCATCGTCGTTTTTCCGGAATTAGGAATTACAGCTTACACCTGTAACGATTTATTCTTCCAGAAAGCTCTTTTTACCGATGCGCTGGCCGGTTTACAAAAACTGCTCGATAAAAATCCTTTTAAAGGGATTATTATCTGCGGAATGCCTCTGGAAATTGAAGAAATGGTTCTGAATGTCGCCGTTGTCATTCAGGGAAAGAAAGTACTCGGCGTCGTGCCGAAATTTTATTTGCCTAACACAAAAGAATTTTATGATAAGCGGTGGTTTAAATCAGGCTTTGAAGTTGTAAAATATGTTAAAAAAATAGAATTACTGAATCAGAAAGTCCCTTTTGGCAATTTAATATTTACTGCCGATAAAGTTAAATTTGGAATTGAAATCTGTGAAGACATGTGGGCGACCATTACCCCTGGGAATTTTATGTCGGTCAATGGCGCTAATTTAATCATCAACCTGTCTGCTTCTAATGAAACGCTCGGAAAAGATATCATCAGAAGAAGTACGGTGTTGGAACATTCACGTAAAAACTGCGGTATCTATGCATATGTCTGTGCAGGTTTAGGCGAATCTACTTCCGAAACGGTGTTTGGCGGTCATAATATTGTGGCTTCTAACGGCGTATTATTAAAAGAACAGGCTAATTTCAGTCTTGAGACCGATATGATGTGCGTTGATTTGGATTTCGATCGTATAGCTTACGACCGCAGAAGCAATTCGTCATTCCGGGATTCGATTTATAAATACCCTCAGGAGTATCAACAAATAAAATTCAGTCTGCCGGAATCTTCCGATTATCACTTTAATTATCTGACGGATACGACACCTTTCGTTCCGAAGACTAATATTCATGACGCTTTTGAAAAAATAGCATCAATCCAGGAATTCGGTTTAGTCAAGCGTTTAAAACATTTAGGATTAAACAAAGTATTAATCGGCATTTCCGGAGGATTAGATTCCTCACTGGCGTTAATCATCGCCTGCCGGGCATTTGACCGGCTTAATCTTGACCGCAAAGGGATTATTGCGGTAACCATGCCGGCAATGGGAACGAGTTCACGTACGGAAAAAAACGCAAACCGTTTAATGAAGGGATTGGGCGTTACTGCAAAAACGATAGATATCAAAGATGCGGTCGTCGATCATCTCGCTTTACTTGGTCATGATCAAGAAACTGAAGATCTGACGTATGAAAACGCACAGGCCAGAACAAGAACGATGATTTTAATGAATATGGCCAATCAGCTGGGAGGAATTGTTTTAGGTACCGGCGATTTATCAGAAATAGCAATGGGATGGTCAACGTATAACGGCGACCAGATGTCGATGTATAATGTCAATGCTGGTATCCCGAAAACTTTAGTCCGCTTCATGATTGAAAATTATGCTAATTATGTATTTAATGAAGATATCGAAGCAAGTCTCGTCGATATTTTAGCTACGCCAATATCTCCGGAACTGAAAAAAGCTCAGGCCACGGAAGATATTATCGGCAAATATGAAATTAACGATTTTATCCTTTACCGTTTCATGGCCTGCGGGGATGAACCGAAAAGAATTGAATTTATGCTTCACAAAGCTTTTGGCCTTTCGTTAGAAAAAGCCAAAGAAGCATGCGATAATTTCTTTAAACGTTTTTATTCGCAGCAGTTCAAACGTCAGGCCAGTCCGGACGGACCAAAGGTATTAGATATCGGTCTATCGCCGAGAAGTGATTTCCGGATGCCTTCGGACGTCAAAAGATAATCAATAAGAAAGGAGTATCATTTGATTTTTCATTCAAATGAAACATTCCGATGGAAAAAGTCATTATAGGTTTATCAGGCGGTGTCGATTCAAGCGTCGCCGCTTACCTTTTAAAAAAACAGGGATATGTGACTGAGGCTTTATTTATGCGCAACTGGGACAGTGCTTTAAACAACGATATTTCAGGAAATCCTGATTTATTTGATCCCGTCTGCCCTCAGGAAACCGATTATTTAGATGCTTTAGCTGTGGCTAATCAGTTACAGATTCCCCTTCACCGTCACGATTTTATTAAAGAATACTGGGATGACGTTTTCCAGTATTTTTTATCAGAATATCAAAAAGGAAGAACACCAAATCCTGACATCTTGTGCAATAAGTATATTAAGTTTAAGGCGTTTTTAGATGTGGCAATGTCGCTTAACGCTGATAAAATAGCGATGGGACATTATGCAAGAGTCAGAGAAATCGATGGCGAATATCAGTTATTACGGGCTGTCGATCAGAATAAAGATCAAAGTTATTTTTTATGTCAACTGACGCAGAATCAGTTAAAATATGTGCTTTTTCCTATCGGCGAACTGATAAAACCAGAAGTCAGAAAAATTGCGGGAGAACTGCATTTAGCGACTGCAAAGAAGAAAGACTCAACCGGTATCTGTTTTATTGGCGAACGTCATTTTTCTGCTTTTTTAAGTAATTATCTTCCCGCTAAACCGGGAAAAATGGTTGATGAAACCGGAAAAGATATCGGCAATCATCAGGGATTGATGAATTATACGATTGGTCAAAGAAAAGGACTAGGCATTGGCGGTAACAAAGATACGGGCAATGATCCATGGTTTGTCATCGGTAAAGATCTGAGTACAAATCGGCTGATTGTCGGTCAGGGATTTCATCATCCGCTTCTTTATGCCAATCGCTGCACCGTCGAAGACGTCAACTGGATTCCTTTGCAGAAATTTACAGGCAAACTAACCTGTACAGCGAAGTTCCGTTACCGGCAGGCAGATATCCCCGTTGAGATTTCATGGAACGAAAATGGTCATTTACTTGTTCACTGTCTCGAAAACGTCAGAGCCATTACTCCCGGACAGGCCGCTGTTTTTTACCAAAATGAAGTATGCTTAGGCGGAGGAACCATCGATAAAGTATATTTCAACGATATTCTAAGACAATATTAGAGGTTTAATATGAAAAAGATTGGACTTTGTTTAGCGGGCGGAGGCGCACGCGGCGCATATCAGGTCGGCGTAGCAAAAAGACTTGAAGAATTGGGCATTTTAAACCAGATTCAGGTTTTTTCAGGAACGTCGATTGGATCGGTTAACGCCACTTTATTATCGATTAAAACACCCGATGAAGTTTTCCAGTTATGGAAAGAAATCAGTCCAGATGAAATTAAAAGAACTGAAAGTTTGTTTTCAAGATTAAGATCAGAAAAAATCAAAATCATCGATAATGGACTTTACACAATTGAAGCACTAAAGACAAGGTTATTAAGTACGCTGGATTTTCCGCTTTTACGTCAAAAGGAAGTCTACGCCACATTATCTGATGGCGGTCTGGCTGAAGAATCATGGGTCAGTCTGTTCAAGAGCGGCTATCAGCACTTCATTAAGAAAAAAAATATGTCCGTATACAACTGCTTAAGGGATTTTGACGATGAAACGATTATTAATCTGATTTTAGCTTCCTGTTCAATCCCAATCGTCTTTCCAAGCGTCACGCTGGGTGAGAAAAAATTTTATGACGGCGGTTTATACGATAACGTTCCGGTTCAGCCGCTGGTCAATGCCGGGTGTGACGTCGTCATCGTTGTACATTTGCATTTGTTTGACCATATCAATCCAGAAAAATATCCCGATGTGAAATTTTATGAAATACGGCATAAACATAATTTAGGAAGTCTGTTAAAGTTTGATCCGAATCATTCGGAAACGCTCTATCGGTTAGGTTATGAAGATGCGGTCAGTTTTTTTGAAAAAATTTCGTTAAACGATTAAAAAAACAGCGAATATCCCTCTTTTGCGTATGATTTAAGCAAAGGAGGTTTTTTTATGAAAAAAATCGTAATCGTACTATTGATGTTACTCATGATGATTCTGCCAGTCACTCATCTGAAAGCGGACGAATATCAGAGTTATCAGGAAATTGTTTTTGAAGAAGAAGGACATAAGTTACTGAAAGAATATACTTTGACGGATTACAAAAATTATTACGCTTACTATACCAAAAAATACTTTATGGGATGGCGATTGCTAAAAATAACAAAAAATGAAAAAGTTGAGTTTTTATCAGAAACCAAACTCAAAATTTATAACAATGGTTTCAGTACGATCAAACATAATATCACGCTATCAACAAAAGAGGAGACCAAATTCCAGGCGAGCGCTTCCGGTGAAATCGATATCAAAGTATCCGGTAACGTTAAGAAATTTAAAGGCGGCCTTGACGCCGATATCAAAGGAAGCATCAATTACAGCAAATCGACGACAGAGACCGAATCATATGAATTCGTCATCATCGTCGATCCAGGAACCTATGTGACGATTGTGACGAGAGGTACCGGAGAAATCAGTAACGGGGTTGCGAAACATTACTTATTCTGGATTGAAACTAAAAAAGGCGGATGGGAAACGTTTGTCGTGACAACCGAATATTTTGAAATCATTAAGGAAAGATTATAATGAAGAAATGGTCGGTTCTAATGATATCTCTTTATATTATCGCCGCAGTCATTTTGATTCTCACCGCACCTAAAAGAAGCGATAATGTCAGGATTCTCATCAAAAAACAATATTATTCACAGGTTTTTACCAGTAACTCAGAATATTTTGAAGTTATTCTTTATTTAAGTGAAAAGAACACATTTTTAACTACTTTAACTGCAGTCCGTGATGCGAGAATACTGAGCGATGACAATGAACTTGAAGTGAAAATAACCGCTATTGAGGATTTGGGGTTTGTGACTCATTATCAGAACGACGATTATTACGTTTACCGTCTCAAAATGGATGTTTCAGGGTATTCTGCGGAAGGATTGACAATCCGGTTTTTTCAGCCAATTTTATCTGTGACTTATGATAATGACGAAACCATCAATCTCGAAATCGGTGAAGTCTATTTTCGGTGGGACAGCATTGAAGAAATAGCGGATTTCGATTATTTCCGCTTATATGGTATCTACGGACTATTTGAGAATAAAGAGATGATGCAGGGTCTGGCAATCGGATTTGATCAGTTTAGCAGCGGGGATATCTTGATTAAAAATATTTCAATCGGTTTTGATGAAATTAAGGTAGATCTGAATCATATGATAACTACCGATTTAATGACCGATAACCAGACGCTGTATCAGGTTCTAGGCGATGGTTATCATCCGTATGAAACCGGTGAAAAAGATTTAGAAACGTTGATTGAAATTCAGCCTGATGTTCTTTATGCGATTCCTTTCAGATATCCTGATAAATTCGTCGATTTAACGCGGTTTTCTCTTATTATCGATTATCAGAAGTTAGGAGAAAAAAAATCCATGGTTATCGATGATTTTCTTTTTAAAAGTCATGATTATTCTTTAAGTGAGGATGTAGAAAATGTCGTCATCATCGATTATCGTTATCGAGATTAAAGAAGTGAGTAAACTGTATCCGAATAAAAGCGGAATTCAAAACATCAACGCAAAATTTACTTCCGGGCAGTTAAATTTACTGGTCGGTAAAAACGGATCGGGGAAAACGACGCTTTTGAAATGTATCATGGGTGTTGTCAGATATCAGGGTAAAATCATCAGAAACCGTTCAGTGATTGGATATGCGCCTGAAGACTATGTGATGCCTTATTTTATGAGCGTCTATGATTTTCTTCAAAGCATAGGCAAAATCAAAGATTGTCCGAAAATATCGCTTGAACAGGAAATAAATGAATTATTAGCTTATTTCGAACTGACTGAATACGCCAACCGGCACTTTGGGGCGTTATCAAACGGTATGCGTCAGAAAGTCAATCTCATTCAGGCGTTTTTAAACCGGCCAAAAACGATTATATTAGATGAACCGCTTCATGGGCTTGATCAAGAATCACAAAGTAAAATCATGAAGTTAATTAAAGAAAGAGTCAAGGAAAGTTTAGTTCTGATTTCCACTCATTATCCAGAATTATATAAAACAAGAAAAAAATCATTATATATGATGGAAGAAGGTGTTCTTTATGATCGCAACAATCAGGCTGCAGTATCGTTATCTCTTGAGTAAAATCTCGTTATGGTTCTTAGCTATTGTCGTTATATCCTTAACCGTTGGCATTATTTTTGCCAGCGGTTTTCATTCACAGACGGGGGCTTCCGATTTAAACCGTCAGGCGATGAACATCGAATACCAGAATGAAACAATAATGATTTTAAAATTCGCTTTAATCATCGTCACCGTGTTTTTAACGATTCAGGGATATTATTCGCAGTTGAGTAAATATCATTTATTTTTTTTACAGCGACCTAACGGGAAAAAGCAGCTGGCAGTATCAAAAATCATTTCAATCATGCTGATACAGGGATTAATCGGTCTGCACGGCGGATTAACCATCCATTTAACCGGGTTATACTTAACACCTTTTTTTCGGATGGATTTTCTATTCTTCAATGCGATTGTTCAGGTCATACTTGAAATGTTCATTTTGGGATTCGTTGGCGGTATACTGATTCAGATGGTTGACTCGATCTTTTCGGGATTGGTTCCATTATTTTTGTTTTGGGTTGCGGAAATGAATTCAGATTATGCAGGCATCATCAGTTCACAGAGCTTAAAAATCGTCTATTCAGTAATGCCAAATCCGATATTTTTTGAAGGAAAGTGGATGACTGTTTATTCAATTGAGCATTATCTGATAATTTTCGTTTTTTTAGGTGTTCTAAACTTAATGATTTTTATGTTGAAAGACATAAAATCCTGAATTATGCTATAATAATTGATAAAGAGGAGTGATGAAATTGGCAGAAAACAAATCAATTCATGGGTATCTCGAGTTTGTCATTCACCCTACAGTCAGTGAACCAATAAAAAAAGCAACGAATCCCGAAACTGAATTGACCCGGTTTCATAACGCTCTTGAAAATGCAAAAAAGAAAATTGCTCTTACCAAGAAGTCAATCCATGCTGATTTAGAATCATTACAAAACGTAATCCACTTTCATGAATTAGCTTTGGGTGATCCCGATTTAATATCCCGCGTAACTGAATATATTCTAATGGCTCAATTAACTGCAGAAGCAGCAGTAACGATGTATTTTAATCAGTTAATCGAGATGTACCAAACAAAAAATGATTTTTTTAAAGCCAGGACGATTGATTTTATCGATATAAGAAATCGAATTGTCAATGCTCTGAAATATCCTTATATCGATACAATATCAGAAAAAAAGAACTATTTCCGTCCCACGATTCTTGTCTATGATATCGTCTATCCCAACGAATTGACACAAATTGATTTTACGAATATCGTCGGTGTCATCAGCCTCCGTGGTTCTTTGCATTCCCATGTATCAATCGTTTTGAAATCGTTAAATATTCCTTTTATTGTTGGTCTTGATTCAATCAATCAATATCAGGCAGGACAGTACGTCAGAATAACGCCGGAAAATTCTTTGATTGAACTGACGAATGAAGATACAAGCACACTAATAACAAAAACAGATCATCAGACTGACGTAATTTTCTCTGATAAGATTTATTTTCATCCTGCGCTGAATTTAGCGCAGGAGATACCAACAAACATTCCATCATACTGGTCGTCAATCGGCCTTTTCAGAACTGAATTTATTTTTATGGACAAACCTTATCTTCCTGATGAAATAGAGCAATATCTGATTTATCAGAATATTTGCGAAAAAGCAAAGGGTTTACGGGTTAATTTCCGTTTAATCGACGTTGAGCCGGATAAATTACTGCCATCCGTGGAATCTAAACTCTTTGGCATCGATTTATTACTTCATCATGAGTCGTTACTAAAAGACCAGCTGAGAGCATTGCTATCAGTATCTGCCAAATATCCGATTGGAATCATCGTTCCGATGATTGAAAATCAGGAACAAATCGATGAAATTCTTCGCACGATAAAAATCATCATTCAGGAAGAACATTCAATTCATTCATTAAATTACCGTTTTGGCATTATGGTTGAAAGAAAAAGCACTGTAAATCATTTTGATAAACTTCATGGCTTTGATTTTATTCTGATTGGCACCAATGATTTAGCCGCTGATTATTCAAAACTCAGCCGCGATAATCTGTTACTTAAATCTCATCATTATATAAACAATGAGTTATTATCTGACGTGAGCGCGCTAATAAAAACCGCCAAAATAAATCTAAAAGACATTATTCTCTGCGGTGATGCCGCTAACTATAAAGATACTATTCAAGTTTATCAATCGATGGGTGTTCAGTCATTCGCTCCATCACCGAAAAATTATATTTTGTATCAAAAAAACGATTTAGATTGATTAATACTAGATTTCTATTTATCTTTCGAA
This sequence comes from uncultured Caryophanales bacterium, assembly GCA_937928185.1. Classification (GTDB taxonomy): domain Bacteria; phylum Bacillota_I; class Bacilli_A; order Izemoplasmatales; family Hujiaoplasmataceae; genus UBA5603. Next base: position 36,601 of record CALEZX010000111.1, on the reverse strand, counting down.
AATTACGAATAAAATTGTTTATGTTTCGTTGATAACAAATGTTTTTAATGATATAATTACTTCATATTTTTTGGATAATTCATATTGGGGGAATATTTATGTGTGGAATCGTCGGCTATTTAGGAGAAAAAAAAGCCTCTGATGTCATTCTTTCCGGACTAGAAAAACTTGAATATCGCGGATATGACTCTTGTGGCATATCTTTTTATTCAAATGATACTCACCAGTTTATTACTTACAAAGATAAAGGACGGGTTAAACATCTCGTCGAGGATTTTAATTATCACCTAACAAATCATCTCGGAATCGGTCATACACGTTGGGCGACGCATGGAAAACCTAATCAGATTAATTCACATCCTCACTTTTCGAATAATCAGCGTTTTTCTATCGTACATAACGGAGTAATCGAAAATTATAAAGAATTAACAGCAAAATTTTTACCTCAAATGCGCTTTATCAGTGAAACTGATACAGAGATCATCGCAAACCTCATCGAACATTTCACGCAGGATAATTCTGTGGATGAAGCAATAAGAAAAACTCTTTCATTAATTGAAGGCTCTTATGCTTTACTCATTATCGATACATTATCACCAAATAAACTATATGCCGCTAAAAATAAATCGCCTTTACTGATTGGCGTCGGTAAAGACGGAATCACGCTTGCTTCAGACGTAATGGCTTTAGTCGGACATGCGGATGAATATTACCCGATTGAAGACAAAACATTTACTACTGTAACCAAAACGCTTGACGGAACTTATCACTATGAGCTCGTCGATATTATCGGTAAACCCGTTCAATTCCATCTGTTCAAAATAGATATGGTTTTGGATGAAATCGGTAAAGCCGGTTATGCTCATTTTATGTTAAAAGAAATCTGCGAACAACCATCCGTTGTTCGTAAAATCATGTCAAAATATATGGAGAACGATACGTTCTTCATTTCGCCTTCGATTTTATCGATGTTTAATAACATTGAAAGAATATATATTATCGCCGCCGGAACTTCCATGCATGCAGGATTTGTTGGTAAACACCTTTTTGAAAATATTACAAAAATACCTTGTGAAGTATTTATCGCCAGCGAATTTGCATATAATCCGCCATTATTAGTCAATAATCCGGTATTTATTTTTATCTCGCAATCAGGCGAAACAGCCGATCTTAGGGCATGTTTGATGAGCGTGAAAGAAAAAGGATACAAAACGCTGACGATTACGAATGTTCCTACTTCAACGTTAGCAAGAGAAGCAGATGCCTATTTAGAAATCTTTGCAGGTCCGGAAATCGCCGTTGCTTCTACCAAAGCTTATGTCGGTCAAGTCGTCATTTTGACGATTCTCTCATATTTATTAGCGAAACGAAAACCCTTTGATTTACATCTTGAATTATCAAAGGTTGCAGTAGCGATGGAAGCGATTATTGATAATCGCGATTATGTTCACGGTCTAGTGAAGGAAAAAATCACTAAACGTAATTGTTTCTACATCGGCAGGGGTATCGATTATTATACCTGTCTCGAAGCTGCTTTAAAATTGAAAGAAATATCTTACATACAGACCGAAGGTTTCGCAGCCGGAGAATTAAAACATGGAACAATTGCCTTAATTGAAGAAGGCGTTCCGGTAATTGCGATTATTTCACAGTCTTTAATCAATAACAATACCCGCGCTAACATTCGCGAAGTAACTGCAAGAGGAGCTAACAAATTAGTCATTTCTTTAGAAAATGTCAGTGACGTCACCGATGAAATTATTTTAATGGATGTTCATGAATTATTAACGCCGCTTATTACCGTTATTCCCACTCAGTTAATCGCTTATTATACTGCTCTTGATTTAAATAAAGATATCGATAAGCCGAGAAATCTCGCTAAATCAGTAACGGTGGAGTGATGATATGAAAAAATATTTCGGAACTGACGGCATCCGTGGTGTCGCTTGTGATTTTCTCAATGAAGAATTAGCATTTAAGGTAGGAACAAGTTTATCCTCTCTGAATTTGAAAAGTGTGGTAGTCGGTAGAGATACCCGTGAATCCGGATCGATGTTAGCGCAGGCCATCATCTCCGGAGCTAAAGCAGTGGGGATGGACACTTTATATTTAGGTGTTGTCTCAACGCCGATGCTTTCGTATATCAGCGGTCAATTAGGGTATGTTGGGGTCATGATTACTGCATCGCACAATCCTTTTACAGATAATGGAATCAAAGTTTTTAAAGCAGGTAAAAAATTGTTTGAAAACGAAGAAGCGGTATTAGAAGCTATCTTAAACAATGAAGTAAAAACACCGATATTAGGTGAGCACGGCTGTTCATTACCGAATATTGATACGTTTAAACTCTATAAGAAACTTTATCGATCGATTTCGGTTAAAACATCAATGAAAATTGGTCTAGATTTAGCCAATGGATCCACCTATTCGGTCGGGAAAAGAATCTTTAAGAAAATCACCCCGAACTTAAAAGTCATCGGCGATCAGCCGGATGGAAAAAATATTAATTTAGGTGTTGGCTCCACCCATTTAGAAGCATTAACAGAATTGGTTAAAAGAGAAAAACTGGATGTCGGTTTTGCCTTTGACGGTGATGGAGACAGGTTGTTAGCGGTAGATTATGACGGTACTGTCATCGACGGTGATTTGTTAATCTATATTATTGCGAATTATCTGAAATCGAAAAAGCTATTACAGGAAAATACTGTCGTTTTAACCAAAATGAGCAATTTAGGCATCATAAAAGCTTTAGAAAGCCAGGGTATCAAGACACTACAGACCGATATCGGCGATAAATATGTATTAGAAATGCTTGAACAAAAACAATTAACCGTCGGCGGAGAAAATTCTGGTCATATCATTAATCGGTATTTATTAAATACCGGTGATGGCGTTTTAAATAGTGTTTTACTGGTTAAAATCATGAAAGAAACAAAAATGCATTTAAATGAATTGGCAAAAGGTGTAGAATTATATCCGGATAAACTAGTAAATTTAAAAAACATTGATAGAGCAGTATTAAAAGATTCTAAAGTCATTGAAACAGTCGAGGCTGTTAAAACAGAACTCGGTTCATTAGGAAAGGTATTGGTCAGAGCATCAGGAACGGAACCATTGATTCGCGTCTCCATCCAGGCGAAAACAAATGAAATGGTCGAAGCAGCAATTGAAAAAATAGTGACAATAATTAAACAGCAAGCCACATCTATCTAGGGGGAAGAAACATGAAAAAATATGCTATTGTTTTAGCTGCCGGTAAAGGTACGCGAATGAAAACAGAAATGCCGAAATGTGCTTATCCACTGCTGAAAAAACCGATGATTGCTTACATTGTTGAGAACTTGAAAATGTCGTCGATGATTGATGAAATCATCGTTGTCGTCGGCCATAAGAAAGAAGTATTAAAAGATATTCTGAATTCCAGCGTTCTTTATGCTGATCAGGATCAGCAGTTAGGAACCGGACATGCAGTAATGGTGACAGAACCGTTAATCGATGATTTGGATGGCGATGTCATGATTTTACCTGGTGATATGCCTTTAGTCGACAAATGTTTAATCGAAAAAGCTTTTAACGAACACATCTCACGCCGTCATGATTTGACAGTCGTAACCACAAAGGTTGAAGATCCGCACGGATACGGACGCATCCTTCGCGATGAACAAGGATATCTTGATGAAATCGTTGAAGAAAGAGAAGCTTCTTCCTCACAAAAATTAATCGATGAGATAAATACCGGACTTTATATCGTAAAAACAAAAACGTTGTTTGATTCTTTGAAAAAAGTAACGAATAACAACCAAAAAAACGAGTATTATCTCACTGATATTATCAAAATTTCGAAAAATGACAATCGCGTCATTGGTACCTATTCATTAAAAGAATCGTATAAAGCGATGGGCGTCAATGATTTATATATGCTTTCACAGGCCGAACAAATTTTACAGACCAATATTAATAAACAGCACATGAAAAACGGCGTAGCAATGATTAACCCTGAGACCATTACTATCGGTCATAACGTTGTCATTGAAGAAAACGTCATTATTCATCCTAATACTTATATTACCGGTAACTCAATTATTAAAAAAGGCGCACAGATTGGACCTAACACCGAAATCCACGAAAGTTATATCGGCGAAAGAGTCGTCTGCAAGCATTCCCTAGTTTATAATTCAACCGTTCATGAAGATACAACCGTCGGTCCGTTCGCCCATCTGCGCGATGGTGCGAATATTGGTCCGAAGAACCGTGTCGGTAACTTCGTTGAAATAAAAAAATCTTCGACCGGAACAAATACAAAGATGTCGCATCTTGCTTATATCGGTGATACCACCTGCGGTTCAAACGTCAACTTCGGCTGCGGTGCCGTCACTGTAAACTATGACGGTAAAAACAAATACCGTACAGAAATAGGCGACGACGTCTTCATCGGCTGTAACGTTAATTTAATTGCGCCAATCAAAGTCGAAGACAATTCGACCATCGCCGCCGGATCAACCCTGACGACAAACGTCCCCAAAGGGGCTTTGGCGATTGCCCGTGCTTACCAGGTCAATAAAGAAAACTACATTAAAAACAAACCAAAAACCGAAGATAAGAAAAATAATGAATAATGGAAATGTTTTTGTTGACAAAGCAATGCTTTACCGCTATAATATAAGAAGTTAAAAAAACGTAGAAAGCAGAAGTACCCACTTCTCACCTGATTGCTCGATCAATAGGTTTGCGCTACATAAACTTTTCTATAGAAAATGTTTAAAGTGGGTATCTGTTGATATCCACTTTTTTAATTACCTTGGAGGTGTTGAATATCATTAATAACAACAGTAAGCCCGTCAAAAAAGACGAAATGACCATCAATGAAGCTATTCGTGCAAAAGAAGTTCTGCTCATCGGCAACGAAGGTCAGCAACTCGGTGTAAAGCCACTACGTGAGGCTTTATTCATTGCGCAAAAGGAAGGTCTTGATTTGGTTTTAATCGCACCAATGGCGACACCACCCGTATGTAAACTGCTCGATTACAGCAAATACAGATACGAAATGCAGCGCAAAGCCAAAGAAGCGAAGAAAAATCAGAAAATCGTTGAATTGAAGGAAATTCGCCTCACTGCTGTGATTGATACCCACGACTTTGAAACAAAAGTCCGTAACGGTATCAAGTTCCTCGAACATGGAGATAAATTAAAAATTTCTGTTCGATTACCAAACCGTGCCCCTGCAATTTTAGTGCAGCAAGGCAAAGAAGTCTTAACTAATTTCGCCAACAAATGCTCGTTAGTAGGCGATCCTGAGAAAGCAATCGCTCAAGAAGGACGATTCTTATCTCAAATATTAACACCAAAGAAAAAATAACGGAGGAATAGAATCATGCCAAAAATGAAATCCCATTCAGGGACAAAAAAACGTTTGAAAAAAACCGGCACTGGTCTTTTGATGAGAGCCAGCACGTTCGGTGGTCATTTGATGAGCCACAAATCACCCAAACAAAATCGTCAGCAAAGAAGAAAAGAAGTTGTAGGTAACTCGGACTTAAAGAGAATTAAGCACCAAGTTCCATACTTGTAGGAGGAAAGAAAATGCCAAGAGTTAAAGGTGGAGTCGTCACCAGAAAAAGACATAAAAGAATACTCAAATTAGCTAAAGGTTATTATGGTGCAAAGCATTTATTATTTAGAACCGCTAAAGAACAAGTAATGAATTCTCTTGCCTATGCTTACCGCGACCGTCGCAGAAAAAAACGTGATTTCCGTAAATTATGGATTACACGTATCAATGCTGCAGCTCGTTTGAATGATTTAAGTTATTCTAAATTAATCAATGGATTAAACAAAGCGAATATTGAAGTAAACCGTAAGATTTTATCAGATATCGCCATTAATGATCCAAAAGGCTTTACATCAATCTGTGATCAAGCCAAAAAAGCTTTAGCAAAAAGCGCTGAATAATTCGATAAAGTCTAGAAATAGACTTTTTCTTTTTCTCTTTTGTCAGAATGAATAATCGTTCAATTACTAAAAAGCATGTAAGAGACTTCATTTTTTTCATTGTAAATGACAGCAAAATTTGATAATATATAAGTGTTATAGAGAATTGCGAGGTTATTATCAGAATGAATCCAATTTTATCAGTAGAAAACATTACTAAGACATTCCATTTGTCAAAAAAACAGCAGAAATTAGAACAATCGCAGGCTAAAATCAAAGTTGCCGTCAACGGATTGAGTTTTCAGGCATACCAGGGAGAAATCTATGGGTTGTTAGGGCCTAACGGGGCAGGAAAAACCACGGCATTAAGATGTATTTCCACTTTGATTAAACCTGATGGCGGAAATATCTTTATCAATGGACATAGCGTCATCGATGAAGAAGATCAGGTTAGAAAACATATCGGCTTTCTGACCAGTGATTTGAAGCTTGAAGATTTTTTCACGCCGAATTATCTTTTCGATTATTTTTCGAAACTGCACGGCATTGAAGACTCTGTTAGAACCGAGAGAAAAAAACAATTATTCGATCGGTTTGGAATCGGGCAGTTTGCGGAAGTCAAAATCGGCGAACTGTCGACCGGCATGAAACAAAAAGTATCGATAGCTATTGCTTTGGTTCATAATCCGGACGTGATTATATTCGACGAACCGACCAACGGTTTAGACGTTTTAACCGCAAGAGTCGTGACCGATTATTTAAAAGAACTTAAAGAAATGGGAAAAACGATTATTATTTCGACGCATATCTTTAGTCTTGTGGAAAGATTATGTGACCGTGTCGGTATCATCATCAATGGAAAACTATTGCTTGATGAACCGCTTTCGACGATTGCTGAAAATGAAGAAGATCTTGAAAATGTCTTCTTTAATTTAGTCGAAAAAGAAAGTGAGGGATGCTAAATGAAAAATATCCTCACCATCTTTAAAAAAGAATGGGACCGAGTCATTAAAGACCGTCGTCTGGTATTCAGCGTTATTTTACTGCCCGGACTGATGATTTTCTTAATTTATACCTTTATGGGAACTGCACTGTCTAATTTTACCGAAACAGATTCTGCGAAAGTAGCCATCGTATCGCCAACAGATGCTTTTGTTCAGATTTATCAGTTAGCTGAAACAGAAGAACTCTCGACGGTCAAAACGATTGAATCAGCTGATATAGAAGAATATCAGGCGAAAATCGATGCGAGAGAATGGGATTTGCTAATTGTCTTCCCAGATAATTTCGAAGACAGTATCGGCGAGACGATTCCTTCGATTGTAGTCTATTTTAATCCGAATGAAATGCAGTCTCAGAGTGCTTTTAACCGGTACAACGGATATTTAGATATATACCGTACGAATTTAGTTCAAGTTTTTTTCGGCGATACATCCGTATTTGTGACCGCTCTTGAGTCTACTCCGCTAGATGAAAATGAAGCAATCGGCGAAATGATGTCAATGTTGCTGCCGATGCTCGTCATCATGTTTTTATTCGCCGGAGCAATGTCAATCGGTCCGGAATCGATTGCCGGTGAAAAGGAACGAGGAACAATCGCTACACTTTTAATCACCCCTGTCAAACGCAGTGAAATAGCAATGGGTAAAATCCTTAGTTTAGGTCTTTTATCGCTGATTTCAGCTGTTTCCTCTTTCTTAGGAATCATATTATCGCTGCCGAATATGCTTCAGATGGGCGATATGGATATCAATATTTACGGTTATAAAGAATACGTTATGATATTGATATTGTTATTTTCCACGGTTTTTGTCATCGTCGGTATCATTTCGGTGATTTCGGCCTATGCGAAGAGTTTGAAGGAAGCAAATACTTTAATTACGCCAATCTACATCTTAACGATTCTAGTCGGCGTCAGTTCGATGTTTGGTTCAGGCGCAAATCAAAATTTATTCATGTATTTCGTGCCGCTTTACAACACCGTTCAGTCATTAACTGCTATTTTAATGTTTGACGAAAATACGATTGTATATATCCTTATCACTGTCTTGTCAAACCTGTTATATGTAACTGCACTGGTCTTTATCTTAAACAGAATGTTTAGAAGCGAACGGATGATGTTTGCAAAATAATCACAAGGAGGAACTATTCATGAAAATCGTTCATATTTTTGGTTCCTCAGGTTCCGGAACCACAACATTAGCAAGAGTTATTTGTGAGCGTTTTGGCTATAAGATGATCGATATTGACGATGTGTTCTGGGAAAAAACTGATCCACCATTCACCGTAAAAAGGCCGGAAGAAGAACGCATTCAGATAATTGAAGAAATCTTAAAGACACACGAAAAAGTCGTGATGAGCGGTGCTTTTGTTGGTTGGGGAGACGTATTTATTCCCCGTCTGAACTTAGCAGTATATCTACATATGCCACTTGAAGTGAGAATCGAAAGAGTCATGCACCGCGAGGCAAAACGATTTGGCAGTCGGGTCATGCCTGGCGGCGATCTTTATCAGCAACATCTCGATTTTTTAGAGTGGATAAAAGAATACGATAACGGTAATGAAAAGGCGAGAAGTAAAAAGCAACACCTGTCGTGGATGGTAAAACTTCCCTGTCCGGTCATTAAAATCGAGTCGGTTAAAACTATCGATGAATTAATTGAAATTGTCTCTCCATATTTAAGTTAAGCGTTCATTAAAAAATGCATTGTGCTATAATAGTTATAACGTTGGAGGTGAAATTATGGATGAATGGTTTTCGCTGGTGCTTAAATCTCTTGGCACAGTCATTATCGTTTATGCACTTCTGATACCTTTATTCAAACACCATAACTTTCTAAGTCTGATTGATGGTGTTTTTGTCTTTGTCGCGACAATCATTCTTTTTAGTTTCGTCAACACGACGAGTTATCTTGCTTTTTTCATTGTTATCGGCGGTTTAATGATCGTTTACGGTATTTTAAGGCTGTTTGTACTGAAAGATAAAAGCGAATGGTATATTCTCTTTCACGTCATGATGAAAGACAGGCAGGCACTCGGTAATAAACTGAGCGAGATGATTGAAAATGGCACGATTGAGCCTGGAATGGTGTATTATGATGATAAATATCCTTTTTTAACAAGAATCTCAATAAAGGATAAAAAAATAAAAAAAGATTTTTTTAAAAATATCGACCAAATCCTGAAAACGAATTTCTCCTATCCTTTCGCATTAAAGTACGGATTGTTTTTACTGACATTCGTTATTCTCGTCATGATTTGGCGTTATTAGGGGGTGCCATATGAAATCAGATCAAGTACTAACAAACCGGCAAATCTTACTTCGGGCTAAAACGCCTTATAAGTGGTTTGGCATCGAATATGAACTGAATATGTATGGCGATAAACAGGGAATGAGAATTGACTTCGGCGGATATGCCATCGAAAATGAAATTCTGCCGATTCAAAACGCTGTTTCAATCTTAAAAAAAGAATTAACGTTAAAACCTGAAAGTCATTTACTCGGTATCGGTCAGATTACGGAACCTTATAATCATCTTGAACCGGAACTGAAACTGACGTCGCAGGCGTTAGATCTCGTCGGCGAATCTAATCAGGGCGTGGTTATATTCACAAGAAGCGACGGCATACTAGCTGACATCGACCGGCTTAAAAATATAGCTAAGAATTCGACGGTACGGGTCATAATGGCCGTCTCAACGATGAACGATGATGTTGCAAAAAAAATCGAACCTCATTCAACATCGACGCAGTTACGTTTTAAAACATTGCAGAAACTGGCCAACGAAGGTATTAAAACGGGTATTTTGATGATGCCAATCGTACCTTATATCAACGATACTGAAGAAAACGTCATGCAGATTATCGCCAAAGCAAAAGAAGTGGGCTGTGAATTTATCTATCCGTCTTTTGGAATGATTTTGACGGAAGAAAGACGGTTACGCTTCTACGAAATGATCGATAAAGAATTCCCTGGACTTAAGAATGTCTATATGGATCATTTCGGAGGAAAACGTTCGTGCCAGTCGCCGCAGGCTTCAAAACTTAAAAAGATTTTTGTCATCGAATGTAAGAAACATAAAATCAAATACGGAATGAATGAGATTGTCAAATCAATCAATCCTGATCCGACCATTCAGATGAAACTATTTTAAATCGGTTTAAATGGTAAAAAGGGGGTGGATGAATGGAACAGATATTAGCATTTCTGACGAAATACGGTTTGTTTATCGGCATTGTTATCGGAACAATTCTGCTCTTTTGGGCTGCATATGCTATATATAACGCCATCGTCCGCGCTAAAGAGTCAAAAAGACTTAACCCTCCAAAAACAGTAGAAAAAAATAAACCTGCTGAAAATACTCCTGAATTTCATAAAGAGGTAAAAACGCCTTCTTTAGAAGGAGATAATGTTATAAAAACCGGTCCGAGAAAAATGTCGCTGTCAGTTGACGATGATGACGAACCGGTTATTCAGCCTGATAAAGAACCGGTTGACAATCATTTGATTAAACCGACTGAAGACACGATAGAAAAAGAACAGGATACACCTATTAATTCTACGCCGGTAGCTAATAACGTTATCAGTAATCCTGAAACAATTACAATTTCCGAAAATAAAATACCGGAAACTGTCACTGCTCCGGTACAGACTCCTGAAGTTAATCATAATCATGAGAATAAACCTGTCACAGCGCATAAGGAACGAAGAATAATTCCTTTGCCTGCTGAAGATACACCTATAAAACGAAGTTTACCTGCAGAGGAAAAGAAAACGGCAAAAAAGACGGTAAAAACGCCTGAAAACGCCGTAAATGTGGAACCAAGAGTTATCAAAGTTGATACTCTGACTCCAAAGCCTAAAAAGAAATTACCGCCGAAATATCATGTTCTTTACCGGCAAACCGATAATACCTGGTATGTTAAGGTCGAAGGCAGCGAAAGTATTATCGCCACATTAGAAACGCAGAGAGAAGCAATCAGCTTCGCTACAATTAAGGCATTAAAATCCGATTCGGTTGTCATAGTTCATCGGAAAGATGGTAAAATCAGGAAACAGGCAACGATGGAGGATGTTATTGATTCGGATGAGGATGAATAACATCCTTTTTTAAATAAAAAAACATAAATAAATACAATAAAAACAGATTCCAGACTGTTTTATAGATGTGATTATCCAAAAGATTACTTCACTTCTGTAAAACGACAGAATGTGAGGTGACGCTATGGATAAAATCAACCGTTTGGCCAGGGACTTAAAAAATGGTCACGGCGAAGTATTCGATGAATTATATGAATTAACTCATAAAGTAATTTTTTACAGTGTTTTATCCATTCTTAAAGAACGAAGCGCCGCTGAAGACATCGTTCAGGATACTTATCTGCGAATGCTGAAAAACATTGAACGCTATCAGGATAATAACTTTATGGGTTATCTGGTTACCATGGCAAAAAACCTCGCATATAATGAATACTCACATCGAAAGAAAACGACTTATTTAGATACCGATTATGACTTCATGAGCGATTTCTCGCTGATGAGTCAAATTGAAATCGATCTCGAACATCGCGATATCATTGAGAAGGCGCTGAATGCTTTGGATGAAAGCGAAAAAAATGTCGTTATCATGCATACTATCGGCGGATTATCACATCGTGAGATTGCGGAAGTAGTGAATAAACCGCTAGGAACAATCACCTGGATATATGCCAAAGCAGTTAAGAAAATGAAAATGACGTTAAAGGAGGAATAATATGAAGTATAAACGCTTCGAGGCATTATTAAAAGAACATGCCCGTCAGCCTGTAGAAATCAGCCGGCTGGACATCGATGATGAATTAGTAAATTTTATTCCTCAGGAATCGAAACCAAAGCGTTTTTTCAGCCGTAAGATTCTCTCTTTAGTGGCAAGTTCGTTAATGTTATTAATTGTGTTAACAACGTTTACCGTTTGGGAATTTACCCCGACCAAAATATTAACAATCGATATTAATCCCGGATTTGAAATCAACATCAACCGCTTTAACCGCGTTGTATCGATTACTGCGGTAAACGAAGACGCAGAACCGATGTTAGATGATTTGACATTTTGGCATAAAAGCCCTGAAAAAGTCCTAAAAAATATTTATGACGTCGCTTCATTAAAAGGGTATGCTGAAACCGATTCAGCAATGCTTATCAGTCTCAACGCAAATGATGAGGTTTTAGTCAGCCGGTTGTCTTCCGAAGCAGACGAGCTGAATATCAAAACGGTGTTTATGTCAACGAATTACTCAGCGATATACGTCTATACAGCAAAATTAGAATCTAGAACTGAAAGTTCTGTCTCTTCCGGTTCAATTGATTTTTACGCTCCTGTATTCGAATCAACGACTCAAACGGGGGTTAACTCTGATTATTATTATGACTCGTTGGATGAAATTGATATCATCACTAGTCAGTACTGGTCTGAAACAGCGATCAGATTTGTAGCGGACAATCACCAGATTACCATCGGGAAATTACAACTGGTACTCGCCATTTATAATGCTTATGAAGAATACGATACAATCGATGAATTTGAATCTTTAATCGACTCTTCGATATCGACTCTGTTAACTCTCCATGAAAACAAACCCGTATAAAAAATGTCTTCAAATCAATGAAGACATTTTTTTATGGTTTAATGGGATATTTTTTGTTATAGATACCGGCAAGATAATAAACAAGTAAGTAACCTAAAAAGACCAACAAAATTAAGAATGCCGCATGAATTCCATCAGGTAAAATATTGAGAAAAGGAATCGGCCCTCCAAAAAAAGGATTTTCCATTAAAAACATGTTATTGGCGGCTTTATCGACGAAAATGTTTCCAAATAAAGCCCAGGCGATGACAATGATGACGCCATAAAGAACATTTTTCCAACGACTCTTTTCAAGACGGAAATCACCGGTTTTCATCATATAAAGCGGCAGGAAAACCAGCAAGAAATGGACGGTTAAGGTTCTGATCATCGGAAAAGTGATGACTAAAGGGTCTCCATATAATACTCCTGCAGGATAAAGCAGAACGGCTAAACCGCCGATAAATGAGGACGAATAGACGAAATCTTTCATCGGCTTGATGTTAAATATAATCACCAGTGGTAACAATACGTTATTGATTCCACAGATTTGGAAAGAAATAAACGTGCGAAAATCGAAGAACGGATGGGAATATGATGAAACCGGGACAGGAAAATGATACCATTCATAGATAAAAATAGCTTCTCCGCCATATTTCAGGCCCAAAAGGAGAATAATCGATGAGATGATGACGATTTTATTTACTTTAGGATTATTCGTATTTAAAAACCGCATCAGTATGAACAGGATAATGATGCAGGAGAAAAGATAAATAAAATGCGGTAATTTAAAAATATAGGCGTCGGGCAGTAAATCCATACCTTCACTGGAAAAAAACTTTGTCAGCAACATATAATCGTCCTTTCGAGCGGTTCTTATTAACATTATAAACTAAAATAATAAAGAACATTTAAAAAATCTCATTTTTTGATTGTAAAAGCATAGAAATGCGGTAAAATAGAAATACATCTCATTTTTTACAAGGAGGTTTCTATGTTTAAAGTTACAATCAATGAGGAACAATATACCTTTACTGAAAGAGTCAGACTAGAAGATTTAGCTAAGCGATATGACGGTACTTTTTTTGCGGCCAAAGTCAATAATCGTTTACGTGAACTGTCCTATGAACTAGAAACAGACGCTACCGTCGAGTTTCTTGATCATCGTTATTCAGATTCATTCCGGATTTATGCCACTTCCATGCGGTATTTAATCTGTCTTGCGTTTTCAAGAGTGTATCCCAATGTCCAACTGAAGTTTTCAAACTCAATCGCCATGGGCATATATGGCCGTGCCATAAATATGACACTGACCCCGCCGATGATTGAAAACGTCAGAAAAGAACTCAATGAATTAATTCAGGCAAATTTACCAATCGTCAGAAAAAAAGTGTCGATAAACAAAATCTCGAAATATTATCTTGAAAAAGGTCTTATCGACAAAGTTGAAACGTTGAAATACCGTAAAGAGAAAGTGAATATTTATGAATGTTCTGGTTATCTCAATTATATGTATGGATATATGGTACCGTCGACCGGATATTTAAAAGATTTCGAGTTTTTCTATTACGCTCCGGGATTTTTAATCCGTTATCCGCGGGTAGAAGCCAAAGGGACAATTCCTGAATTTTCTGACAGCCCTAGTTTTTTAAGAGTTTTGAATAAAGCCGAACAGTGGGCAATAAACTGCGATTCCGATATGATTTATAAAATGAATCGCAAAATCGAGGCGCAAAAAGAAGTAGAATTCGTTAATATGTGTGAAACAAAACATAATAATCAGCTTTGCGAACTCGGTAATATCATCGAAAAAAATATCGATAATATCAGATTAATCGCCATCGCCGGTCCCTCTTCTTCCGGAAAAACGACTTTTTCGAGGAGATTGGAAATCGAATTACTGACAAGAGGAATCAAACCGCTGATGATTTCTATCGATAATTATTATCTTCCTCAGGGAAAAGCTCCGCTCGATGAATTCGGTAAACCCGATTTAGAACACGTCAATGCTTTGGATTTAGAGTTATTCAATAAAAATATCGCTGAGCTCATCGATGGGATGAGCGTGGCGTTACCTGTCTTTGATTTTAAAGTCAAACACCGGGTGTTTCAGGAACCAATCACAATTGGTCCTCATAATCCCATCATCATTGAAGGCATTCATGCATTAAACGATGTATTAACCTCATTTATTCCTGCCCATGAGAAATTCAAAATCTATATTTCTCCGTTTTCTCAAATAAACATCGACAATCACAATCCCATTAATCTGACCGATATTCGTTTATTACGAAGAATCGTCAGGGACTTACAGTTCCGTAACACTTCTCCGGAAAAAACGTTATCGATGTGGGGAAGTGTCAGAAGAGGAGAATATAAATGGATATATCCGTTTATTGAGAGTGCAGACTACATTTATAATTCCGAACTGACCTATGAACTGGCGGTTATGAAAAAATACGCCATGAACGCATTAAGGAAAATTCCTTCAGATTCCGAGTATTACATTCAGGCTAATCGCCTCATTAAATTCCTGAAATATTTCAAGGAAATCGACGAATATCTGGTTCCTTGTAATTCAATCCTGCGTGAATTTATCGGTAAAAGCGTTTTTGAACACTAGCAATAGTGTTCTTTTTTTTGATATTTTACGGGAAAGATTGAAGAATAGCGATTTTTTTGTTATAATGATTAAAGTTTGCGGGTGAGGATATGAAAGATAAGACGATAATATCAAAGGGATTGTCCGTTCAGGAAGTCGCGCTGCGCTTCGAAAAAGGACAAGTAAATTATAAAAATCATCCGAATTTAAAATCGGTTGGAGGCATATTTGCGTCCAACATTTTGAGTTATTTCAATTTAATCTTATTCGTTCTCGCAGTTTTATTATTATCGATTAAATCCTATGAGAACATGGTGTTCGTCATCATCATGATCCTTAATACCGCTATCGGTATCATTCAGGAACTCAAAGCCAGAAAAACGATTATGAACTTAACGCTCCTTTCTCAGCCGACCGCAATGGTGAGACGTCAGGGACTCGAAACTGAAGTCGCAACCGATGCATTGGTTTTAGATGATGTTTATTTGCTTCAGGCGGGTAAACAGGTTGTCGCTGACTCAATAATCATTGCCGGGGAATTAACCGTAAGCGAAGCAAATTTAACCGGTGAATCGGATGCCATCGTTAAGAAAGTCAATGATAAGATTCTTTCCGGCTCATTCGTTATTTCCGGAAACGCCGATGCAGTTATCGTCGCTGTCGGTAAAAACAATTATATTGAAACATTATCAGACAAAATAAAAACATTGGGTAAGCCTAATTCTGAAATATTAATCTCGTTAAAAAAATTACTGAAATTTATTGGTGCAATCATCATTCCTTTAGGATTAATGACCTTTTATACCGCTTATATGAAAAGCAATATGGATTATCTGCCGGATTTTATTCAAAACGCGGAGTTATATCATGAAGCCTTAAAAAAAATGGCGGGGTCGATGGTTGCGATGGTACCGTCCGGTTTATTTCTCTTAACGACCATCACTTTTGCGTCGAGCGTCGTCAAACTGGCTAAAAATCAAACGCTGGTTCAAGAACTGTATTCAATCGAAACTTTAGCCAGGGTTGATTTGGTCTGTCTCGATAAAACCGGAACGATTACGGACGGAACGATGAAAGTCGATTCATATGTCTGGATTGAAGCTGAAAAAGATGAACCTTCACTGGATCTGCCTATTGAAGAAGACATTCATTCAGAAAGCGTCAAACCTTCAGTAGACATCAAAACGATTATCGCTTCGATGAATTATGCCTTAAAAGATAATAATCAGACCGCCGAAGCTTTAAAAAAATATTTTGGCATTAAAAGAAAGCTGCGCGCAAGAAACATTCTGCCTTTTGAATCAGCCAATAAGTACAGCGCCGTCACTTTTGATGAAGGAACATACGCTATCGGCGCTCCTGAACTGGTTTATAAAGGTAAATACATGCAGATCCGCAAACAGGTTGAAAAATATGCAAGGCAGGGCAAACGAGTATTGCTTTTTGCGAAAGCCCATTCTATCGGTGAAAAAAGAATCACCGGCGCCGTTGAACCGATTGCATTAATATTAATTAATGATACGATTCGTGAAACTGCAAAAGCGACGCTTGACGAGTTTCAGGCGGCTGGCGTGGGAATAAAAGTCATATCCGGAGATAATGCGATTACGGTATCGGAAGTTGCCCAAAGAGCTGGGGTGCCGAAAGCCCACAAATTTATTTCATTAGAAAAAATTGACGACGACAAATTAAAAGAAATCGCCGATGATTATACCGTTTTCGGCCGAGTAACGCCTCACCAAAAACAGATTCTAATTGAAACTTTTAAACAAAACCGACATAAAGTCGCAATGATCGGTGACGGCGTTAATGACGTTTTAGCGCTAAAAGCAGCGGATTGTTCGGTAGCGATTGCTTCTGGATCTGAGGCTGCACGTAATATTAGTCATCTAGTTTTAATGAACGATGATTTCGCGTCTTTGCCAAAAGTCGTCAAACAAGGAAGACAAATCGTCAATAACATGCAGAATGCTTCCGTTTTATACCTGGTAAAAACGATGTATACCATTTTATTAACCCTTATCGTGTTAATGACGGCGAACATTTATCCGTTTGAACCGGTACAAATGTTTGTCATTGAAACATTCATCATCGGCATTCCTTCATTCTTCATCGCTTTGGAACCGAACGAGATGAGATTCGAAGGTAAATTTTTAAGAAATGTATTTAAAAACGTTATTCCAGGTACTATTCTGATTATTGCAAATCTCATCGGTGTATATGTATTTGCGAGTCAGTGGCCATCGATTACGCAAGGTGAAATATCGACAGTTGGGATTATCGCGGCGACTTTTGCTTATTTATTAGTTTTAGTCAATGTGAGTGAACCGCTGAATCTAAGGAGATCTATCCTTGTTATCTCAGCAGGAATCATTTCAGCTTTTTGTTTCGTCGTGTTAGGAGATCGATTCTTTAAACTGACGACTTTGACCATTCCTTCAATCTTATTACTGATTTTGTTAATGCAATCGACGTATCTGATTATGTCAATCTACAAACGCAAATTAATCAAATTTTGGGTTTAAAAGTCGGAAAATCGCTTTTAAATCCTTTTTATTTTTGGTATAATGTGGCTGATAAAAATGATTATTGGAGGTGCATTATGAATATCTTATTCATTGCGGCTGAATGTACGCCTTTTATGAAGGTCGGCGGACTCGCCGATGTAGTGGGTTCGTTACCACAGGCATTGAAGACTCTTTCAAACGTAGAAGTCCGTGTCATTTTACCAAAGTATAAAAAAATTCCCGATCAATACAAAAAAAAGATGGTTTTTATTAAATCTTTTGATATTGAGCTCGGAAGTAAACCGCAAATTTATGTTGGCATCGAGACGATAAAACTCGGGTCGATCCGGTATTATTTCATCGACAACGAATTTTATTTCGGTAGTCGCGATAATGCGTATAATTATGGCGACGAATCCGAACGCTTTGCCTATTTCCAGAAAGCTGCTTTAGAAAGCATCAGATATCTCGATTTTATGCCGGATATCATTCACGTTCATGACTGGCATACGGCAATGATTCCTTTGTTACTGAAAACGAAATATTCAGAATATTCGTCGGTTAAAAGTATTTTGACGATTCATAACCTCGCTTATCAGGGAATATTCCCCATCAACGATTATCACTTTTTCAATATTGAATATAATAATCATTTCGAATTCGAAGGCTTCCTGAATTTCTTAAAATGCGGTATTGTGAGTGCAGATAAAATTACGACCGTCTCAAAAACCTATGCGGATGAAATCCTTACCGATTATTTTGGCTACGGCATGCAACGGCTGCTCAAATGGCGTCAGGGAGATCTGCAGGGCATCATTAACGGCATCAGTTATAAAGAATTTGATCCTTCGAACGACCCGCTGATCGCTTACCCCTATGATATCAATACCGTAGAAACCGGTAAAAAGGAGAATAAAAAGGCTTTATATCAGGCGTTAAATCTTAACTGGGATAACGATTATCCGTTAATTGGCGTCGTTTCAAGACTTGTCAGCCAAAAGGGATTTGATTTAATCAAACGTGTTTTTACGGAAATGCTTGAACAGGATAATTTCAAATTCATTGTTTTAGGTGACGGTGAAGGCGAGTATGTCGATTATTTCAACGATTTACAGAATCAGTTCCCTCACAAAGTAAAAGCCTATATCGGCTATTCCAATCATTTAGCGCATTTAATTTATGCCAGCAGCGATATCTTTTTAATGCCTTCAAAATTTGAACCCTGTGGATTAGGGCAGTTAATTGCATTAAAATACGGTGCATTACCCCTTGTCAGAGAAACTGGAGGACTGGTTGATACCGTCAGTCCCTATAATGAATATACCGGTGAAGGTAATGGATTCAGTTTTCAGCATTTCAATGCGCACGATATGATGTATGTCATCCGTTATGCCTTAAAAGTTTATAACACCCGTAAAGACGACTGGAAGAAACTTGTCCATAACGCGATGTCAATGGATTTCAGCTGGGGTGTATCAGCGAAAGCCTATAAAACGGTATACACAAAATTAATCAAAGGGAAGAAGGAGTAATTTATGGATGTATTAGCATTAATTTTAGCAGGAGGACGCGGATCTAGGCTTGATATATTATCAGAAAACCGCGTTAAGCCATCGGTTCCGTTTGCGGGTAAATACCGGATAATCGATTTTACGTTATCAAACTGTTCAAATTCCGGAATTTATAATATCGCGATTTTAACCCAGTATCTTCCTTTTTCGTTAAACGATCATATCGGTTCGGGTAAACCCTGGGATTTAGACCGGAGAGATTCAAAAGTAACCTTATTACAGCCGCATAGCGACTGGTATAACGGTACAGCCGACGCGTGTCGTAAAAATATTCATTTTATTGAACAGAGTCAGTCGAAATACACATTGATTCTTTCGGGAGATCACATCTATAAAATGGATTACCGGAAGATGATAGAAGCACATATCGCTTCAAACGCTACCCTGACCATCGCCGCAAAAGTCGTCGATATCAGTGAAGCGCACCGTTTTGGTATATTAGAAGCAGATGATGCAGATAAAGTTATCCGTTTCGTTGAAAAACCGAAAACGCCGTTATCAAATCTGGCGTCGATGGGTATTTATGTTTTCAATACTGATGTATTGTTAGAAAAACTGAGAACGATGGATAATCCTGATTTGGATTTTGGTCAGCACATCATTCCGTCAATGATCGGCAATGATAATGTCTACGCTTTCAAATTCTATGATTACTGGAAAGACGTCGGAACATATGATTCCTATTTACAGGCAAATCTGGAATTAATCGAAACTGTCGATAAAATTCCGCTCGATATGTACGATAAATCCTGGAAAATCTATACAAAATCCGAAGAACTACCTGCCGTTAAAGTCGGTTCAAAAGCAACGATTCATCAGGCGTTATTGTCAAACGGAGCGATTGTCGCCGGAAATGTCGAAAGAAGCGTTTTATCGCCAGGAGTCGTCGTCCATCCGCATGCAAAAGTCGTTAATTCAGTTTTACTTAATAACGTTGAAGTTTTACCGGGAGCGGTCGTTGAAAACTGTATCATCGATAAAAACACCGTTGTGGGTGAAAACGCCCTTGTCGGTTTCGGTACTGATTTGACACCTAATTTAGAGAATCCATCACTGTTGTCTTCCGGCATTACCGTATTAGGGAAAAAAATACGCGTTCCTAAGGGGATGAAAATTGGCAGAAACTGCCGAATCTTCACGACTGCTAAATTAAGTGACGTAACAGATAACGCTGTTCCTTCCGGATCAACTTTAAGATAATTTTTTTAACAAATTAAAAAGTCATCGCTGTTTTAATAGGCGATGACTTTTCATATTACCATGGCAATGGATTATTTTTAATTTCATCCTGATAAAACTGCATCAATGCTTTTTTTATTTCTTCAGGCATGATATAACTTAAAGAGTTGAGATTTATTTCTAACTGATTAAGTGTTCTAGTACCGGGAATAACGACGCTGACGGCGTCAAACGATAAAATAAAGCTTAAGGCATATTTCGTCAAATCATGATCGTTAAGAAGCGTTTTCAGGCGATTGGTGAGATAATTTCTTCTTTGGATGTCTTCACCGCTCCAGCGGCTTCTGATGCCTTTAAAAACGGTATTTTCATGGTATTTTCCGGTAAGCCAGCCGGAGTCAAGCGGAACTTTGATGATAAGCAGTATTTTTCGGCGTTTAATTTCGTCAAACAGGGGAATGCATGCCTGCGAAAATACATTGAACAGAAGTTCGACGACTTCAACGTCTGTATTGGTTAAAACCGTCTCAAGTTCATTAAAAGTATCGATTGAAACGCCATAATGATGTATCAGTCCAAGCGATTTTAATCGCTTCATTTCCTGAAAATGGTCGGTTTTACCCTGAAGAATCTCAAAAGAAGGATTATGAAGAATCAGAGAATCGAGATACGTGGTATTGAGTCTTTTTAAACTTTCTTTTACGGCGGATTCCATCATCGAAGCTTCAAAATTGCTTGTGCCGTCGGCACGATGACCGAATTTTGAGTTGATGAATACCTCATCTCGGATATCTTGTAAGGCGAGTCCAAGAATCGTCTCGCTTAATCCGTTCGCATAACCGGGAGCTGTATCAAAAAAACGGACGCCTCGTTCAGTAGCGTTCTTAACCAGTTCAATACCTTCTTTAACGGACATTTCGTCAAATAAAGCCTTATTTCCTAACTGCCACGCTCCAAAACCTATTTTTGAAAACGAAAAATCGTTTTGTTTCATCGCACTATTTCCTTAACTGAAGAGAATCATGACCATACTGCATGATTTCAATCCGGTTACCTTCGGGATCTCTTACCCAGCACTGCCAGTTATGATCAAGTCCTAAAGTAACAGGAGAATCGAGCGGATAATCAAATTCGTTCATTCGTTTCACAAACGCTTGAATGTCGTCTGTTTCCAAACAGAAGTGCTGATAAGAGACTTCATCCTTTGAAAAAGACTGTTTGTTATCGGTGTAAAAAAACTCGATGAAATTCGAATCGGATATTTTAACGTATTCAATCCAAGGGAGCGTATCGTCGTTAGGGTCATATAAAGTAAAAGCTTTTTTAAATCCCATGATTTCCGTATAAAAATGTAAGGTTTTTTTCATATCTTTAACGCCGAATGCCAGATGAGCAAGTTGTTTAATCATAATCAATCACCTCTCGTTAAAATTATACCACAGAATAAAAAAAACACCGCGTGCGGTGTTAAAAGGTCTGATGGTGCTCCTACCAAGAATCGAACTTGAATTTCAGCATTACCATTGCTGCGTTTTGCCACTAAACTATAGGAGCGTGTGCGGATATTATTATATCGAACGGAATGAAGAAATGCAACTAAAATCGAATTAATTATTTGATTACCGTTAAATTATTGAAATTATGAAGATTTTTTAAAATTATTTTGATTATTTTTATTTATTATATTATAATATAATCGTATAGGAGGATTTTATATGATAGAGATTAAAAATTTTTTTAAGAGTTATGATGGAAAAACAAATGCTTGTGATGATGTATCGTTAAAAATCGAAAAAGGAGACATTTATGGTTTTGTCGGCCATAACGGGGCTGGAAAAACCACATTATTACGTTCAATTGCCGGCATATTGGATTTTGAAAAGGGGGAAATCATCGTCGACGGACACAATATCAAGACGGAGCCGATCGCTGCTAAAAAAATAATGGCTTACATTCCTGATAATCCCGATGTATATGATTCTCTAAAAGGGATTCAGTATCTCGATTTTCTGGCTGATGTGTATGAAATAAGTGCTGAGAATCGAAAAATCGCCATTGACAAATACGCCAAAATGTTTGAAATGGAAGCTGTTTTAAACAATCCAATTGGATCTTATTCACATGGAATGAAGCAAAAAATCGTTTTAATCGGTGCTTTAATCCATCGCCCAAAAGTATTGTTGCTTGATGAACCTTTTGTCGGACTAGATCCAAAAGCAAGTTTTTTACTGAAGGAAGTCTTTAAAGAACTGTGTAACGAAGGTTCGTTAATATTTTTCTCGACCCACGTCTTAGAAGTCGTTGAAAAATTATGTAATAAAGTTGCGATTATCCGGAAAGGGAAGATCGTCGCTGAAGGCGATACTTCAGCCATTACGAAAGACCAGTCACTTGAAAGTCTCTTCCTAGAGTTGATTGCATCATGAAGAACTATTTAACTTTAATGGGCGTTTTTTTAAGGGACAGTTTCAGCCTTAAAAAAATGCTTGGAAAAAGTGCATCAAACTCAAAGGGCAAGATGATTTTCGTTGTTATTGCCATACTCTATGTGGTCGTCGTATTTTTAGGCTCTTTCGGATGGATGTTTTTTGAACTCGGAAAGGCGTTGGCTTCTGTCAATTTAACTGAATTATTACTGCTTTATATGTTTACATATTCAGCTGGATTTGCCGTACTGATGAGTATGTTAAGAGCAGACGGATTTTTGTTTCACTTTAAAGATTATGATATTTTAGCACCTTTACCAATCAAACCTGTCAGCGTTATCGCTGCCAAAGCATCGATAATGATGATTATCCAGTATATCACGATGTTTTTTATTGCGATCCCCATTGTATTCAGTTATTTATATTTTACCCCGGTTCCATTTATGTCGATTATCTATTTATTTTTGGGTTATTTAGTCATATCGTTACCGCTGGTCATTTTATCATCCCTGATCAGTATGGGTATCGCAAGAATTACCGTGAGACTTAAAAATTCAAATACAATCAAACTGATTTTATTGTTCGTTGTCTTTTTAGGAATTATGTTTGCTTCTTTCGGAATGGGATTCAATCAGGAAAATCCATTGCTCGGTCAGCAAGACTTCATCAGAGCACTTGGAGATATTTATTTACCAATGCAATGGTTTTTAGAAGCTGTCCATGAAGCGAATTTCTTAAGTTTTATATTGTTATTTGTCAGCCACTCCGCTTTATTTGTTGTCTTTATTATGGCCATTGCGAAAATATCGATAAAAATCAATGCAAAGCAGTCGGTAAACGTCGGTGTGAACCGTACCCCGGCTGTCAGCCAGTCAAGAAGTGTCTTTAAGTCGTTATTGGTCAAAGAAACCAGAAATTACTTTGGAATTACGATGTATGTTTTTAATACGTTGTTTGGCACAATCATGGTATTAATCGTTGCGGTTGCCAGTCTGATTTTTAAAAACAAGGTATTAGATTTCATCGGTTCGGAATTTGGTGCGGTATTACCGGTTGAACCGATGCTACTAATCATCGTCGGTTTCTGTATCGGCATGGTTTATACTTCAGCCATCTCATTATCGATTGAAGGTAAAAAGTTTGCGTTTTTGAAATCTTTACCGATCGAACCGAAAACGATTATGACCGTCAAAATGGTATTCAATATTTTGTTAGTATTGCCAGCCGCAATTATATCGCTAATTTTATTGGCTATCGCTTTTGAAATCGGAATACTTAATTTAATCCTGATGATACTGGTTGCGACCAGTTTCAGTCTGTTAATATCTGCCTTTGGCAGTATTCTAAATCTCTATTTACCTAAATTTGACTTTATGAACGAAGTAGAAGTCATAAAACAAAGCATCGCCGCATTTATCGCAATTTTCGGCAGTTTCGGATTCTTAGCTATCGATGGCTTTATTTACTATCAGATTTCGAAACACGGTTCTATTGAAATTGCTTTGCTGACGATAACTTTTATTAACGGTATTCTGTCGTTCTTCTTTTATCAGTGGATGAGAAAAAAGAGCGAAAGCCTTTTCATCAAAATGATTGCTTAATATTCGCTTTAAAACACAAAAAATCCATCCAAATTGTTTGTCTTTTAGAGATAAGTTTGATATAATCAAGGATGGGATTTTAAACCAATTATTTTAGAGAAAGGATATCACTATGACAAAATACGTATACCTGTTTAGAGAAGGTAAAGCAGAAATGAAAAACCTTCTTGGCGGTAAAGGTGCTAACCTTGCGGAAATGACCAACCTCGGCATGCCAGTTCCACAGGGATTTACCGTTACAACCGAAGCCTGCACACGTTATTATCAAGACGGAAAAACCATTGCTCAAGAAATTATCGACCAAATTTTTGAAGCATTGCACAAAACTGAAAAAGAGGCTGGAAAAGTCTTTGGAGATCCAAACGATCCATTCTTAGTATCTGTTCGTTCTGGTGCAAGAGCGTCAATGCCTGGTATGATGGACACAATTTTAAACTTAGGTTTAAATGATGTATCCGTTGAAGGTTTGGCAAAATTAACAAATAATCCAAGATTTGCTTATGATTCTTACCGTCGTTTCATTCAAATGTTCGCTGATGTCGTTATGGAAATTGAAAAAGCTCATTTCGAACACATCTTCGATACAAGAAAACATGAAAAAGGTGTTAAAAACGACACCGAACTAGATGCAAAAGATTTAAAAGAAATCGTTGAATTATTCAAGAAAAGATATTTAGAATTAAAAGGAGAACCTTTCCCACAGGATCCGAAAGTTCAATTAATCGAAGCAGTTCAGGCTGTTTTCCGTTCTTGGGATAATCCACGTGCAAATACTTACCGCCGTTTAAACAGCATTCCTTACGAATGGGGAACTGCAGTTAACGTTCAAGGAATGGTATTTGGTAACATGGGTGAAGATTCAGGTACTGGCGTTGCTTTCAGCCGTAACCCTGCAACAGGCGAAAACGTACTTTATGGCGAATACTTATTTAACGCTCAAGGTGAAGACGTTGTTGCCGGAATCAGAACTCCAAAACCAATTTCTGAATTAAAAGCTGACAATCCTGCTTTATATGAAGAATTCTTCAACATTGCAAAAAAATTAGAAAAACATTACAGAGATATGCAGGATATGGAATTCACAATCGAACGTGGAAAACTCTATATGCTTCAAACCCGTAATGGTAAAAGAACTGCTCAGGCCGCTTTGAAAATCGCTATCGATTTGGTTAAAGAAGGCTTATTGACGAAGAAAGAAGCTGTTTTAAAAGTTGAACCTTCGCAATTAGATTCTTTACTACATCCACAGTTTGACGCAGTATCTCTGAAAAATGCTAAAGTCATTTCTACCGGTTTAAATGCTTCTCCTGGTGCTGCAACAGGTCGTGCTGTCTTCACTGCTGAAAGAGCTGCTGAACTAGTTAAGAAAGATAAATTACCAGTTATTTTAGTACGTCAAGAAACCAGTCCAGAAGATATCGAAGGCATGGTTATCGCTAAAGGCGTATTAACTTCAAGAGGCGGTATGACTTCTCACGCTGCCGTTGTTGCCAGAGGCATGGGTACTTGCTGCGTAGCAGGTGCTGGCGAAGTTAAAGTTCATGAAGAAGGAAAATACTTCGAAGTTGGCGGAAAACGTTACAACGAAGGCGACTGGATTTCATTAGATGGTTCAACCGGTAAAATCTACGGTGAAAAGATTAAAACTGTCGACGCTACTGTTTCTGGAGACTTCGCAGAATTAATGAAATGGGCTGACGAATTCAGAAGTTTAAAAGTCAGAACCAATGCTGACACACCAAGAGACGCTAGAGTTGCTTACAACTTTGGTGCTGAAGGTATCGGACTGTGCAGAACTGAACATATGTTCTTTGACGCTGACCGTATTCCGGCTATGCGTGAAATGATTGTTTCAAAAACATTAGAAGAAAGACAAGCTGCTTTAGCTAAATTATTACCAATGCAGAGAAAAGACTTCATCGGTCTTTATGAAGAAATGCATGGCTTCCCAGTAACCATCCGTTACTTAGATCCGCCACTACATGAATTCTTGCCAACAGAAGATGAAGACATCGCTGTTTTAGCTAAAGAAATGGGTATCACTTTCGAAGCATTAAAAGCAACAGTCGTTGATTTACATGAAACTAACCCAATGTTAGGACATCGTGGTGTTCGTCTGAGCATTACTTATCCAGAAATTGCTGTTATGCAAACAACCGCTGTTATTGAAGCAGCTATTGATGTTAACAAACGTGGTGGAAATGTTGTTCCGGAAATCATGATTCCACTTGTTGGTGATGTTAAAGAATTAAAATATGTTAAAGATATCGTTGTAAAAACAGCTGATGAAATCATTAAGAAAGCCGGCGTTAAACTTGACTACATGGTTGGTACCATGATTGAAATTCCAAGAGCTGCTTTACTTGCTGACGAAATCGCTAAAGAAGCTGAATTCTTCAGCTTTGGTACAAACGATTTAACACAAATGACATTCGGATTCAGCCGTGACGATGCTGGTAAATTCTTACCTGATTATTATGGCAGAAAGATTTTTGAAAGCGATCCATTCGCTCACGTTGACACTAAGGGTGTTGGTAAATTAATGAAAATGGCTGTTGAACTCGGTCATTCAGTTCGTCCAAATCTCAAAACTGGTATTTGTGGAGAACATGGCGGAGACCCAATTTCAGTTGAATTCTGCCATAGCATTGGTTTATCTTATGTATCCTGTTCACCATTCCGCGTTCCACTTGCTCGTTTAGCAGCTGCTCACGCGAATATCAAAAATCCTCGATAAGTTTATTTATTTACATTAGACCGACAACATTTGTCGGTCTTTTTTTCTTATTGATTTTCTTGACCAAGTCCGTTGACATTATGAACTTTATTATTTATAATAAAACTAGGTACATCGATAATTTGAAATCACTCATCCGCGAAGCACTGAATTAACTTAGGAGTTAAGGCCCTACCCGTGTTGAAAGCCTATTGATTTAGGAATCCTAACGGTAGACGCAAGAAACTCCACCCTTGGCGAAAGATGTTTGTCCGCCCGAGTGATTTCCAATTGTTGATGTACTTTTTTATTGAACGTTGAAGTTGGCTTAAATTTATGATATAATTGAGTAAAATTTTATATGATGAATTGAGGTTAATTATGAATCCATTACTTTATGATTTAACAATGTTAAACGGTATTCCCGCAAATGAAAAACAGGTTCGTAAATACTTTGAAAAAGCAGTCGAAGGTTTTGCTGAAGAAGTATCTTTCGATAATTTAGGATCTGTCATTGCGAAAAAAACCGGAAAAGCAGACGGACCCAAAATTATGGTCGCCGGTCATCTGGATGAAATCGGCTTTATTGTCAGTGAAATAACCAAAGAAGGTTACGTTAAGTTTATCCCAGCCGGAGGATGGTGGGGACATGTCGTTCTTAGTCAGCAGTTTACGATTACTACACAGGACGGCCGTGAAGTTATTGGCGTTGTCGGTTCCAAACCACCGCACATTTTAGCTGAAGAAGAACGTAAAAAAGTCGTCGATACAAAAGATATGTATTTAGATTTAGGGGTTTCTTCAAAAGAAGAAGCTTTAGGTTTAGGGGTAAAAATCGGTGATATGATTACGCCTTTCATCCAGTCGAAACCGCTTGGAAATCCTAAATATTTATTAGCTAAAGCGTTTGACAACCGCATCGGCGTTGCGTTGGCGATTGAAGTATTAAAAAATATAAAAAATGAGAAACATGATAATGTCTATTATGGCGTCGGTACCGTTCAGGAAGAAGTCGGGCTCAGAGGAGCCGGAACGGCTGCGTATAAGATTGGTCCGGATATCGGTATTTCATTAGACGTTACCATCGCCCATGATTATCCTGGCGGAACAAAAGAAACTGAACTTGGAAAAGGACCATGCTTGATGATTTATGATTCTTCAATGGTCGGTCATGTCGGTTTACGTCAATATGCAGTTTCGATATGTGAAGAACTCCATATACCTTACCAGTTAAGTTATCTGCGGGCGGGTGGAACTGATGCCGGTAAAATCCATTTAACGAAATGCGGTGCGCCATCAATCGCCGTTTGTCTGCCATGCCGTTATTTACATTCGCATACATCCATCATTCACGAAGATGATTATGCAAATGCGGTTAAATTAGTGACCGAACTCGTCAAACGTCTTGACCGGAAAACCGTCGATCAGATTACGTTTGACCGTTAATCGATGTTAAGAGTCATTGCTGGTGAATTCCGGGGAAGAAAATTAAATGAAGTACCGGGTGAACTGACCAGACCTACTACTGATAAAAACAAAGAAAAAATATTCAATATCTTAGGACAGTATTTTGATGGAGGCAAAGCTCTGGATTTATTCGCCGGTTCTGGTGCTTTAGGCATTGAATCGTTATCCAGAGGGATTGAACATGTCACTTTTGTTGATTTACAGGCAAAAGCGGTTCAGACCATCAAAGAGAATCTGAAAACGTTAAAAATTGAAGGAAACCGTTATAAAATCGTCTTGAGCGAAGCCATGCAGTTCATAAAAACATATCAGGGTGACCCTTTTGACTTGATTTTTTTGGATCCTCCGTACGCAAAAAACATTAATAATGAGCTGATTGATTTAATTGCTTTTCGGAAATTACTGACCAAAACCGGCGTTATCATTTGTGAAAATGATAAAAACACCCTATTGAAAGAACGTTTTGGTGACTTAATTAAGCAACGCGAAGCTTTTGAAGGAATTACGAAATTTACATTTTATTTATGGGAGGAAACAGTATGAAAATCGGTTATTATCCCGGCAGTTTTGATCCAATCACTTTTGGACATCTCGATATTGTGAGCCGCGGTTCGCATTTGTTCGATAAACTTTACGTCGCAGTTTCGGTTAACCCTAATAAAAAGACGATGTTTTCCGCGCAGGAACGATATGGTATTGTTAAGGAAGTCTTAAAAGATATTCCAAACGTCGAAGTCGTCGTTTCTGAGAAATTAACGGTTGCGCATTGTAAAGAATTAGGCGCTACCCATATTTTAAGAGGGTTAAGAGCCGTTACGGATTATGATTATGAATTTCAAATGACGAATTTTAACCGTAAAATCGATTCCGATATCGATACCGTGTTTTTAATGACTGAAGGCCAGTTTTCTTTCCTTTCAAGTTCATCGGTTCGTGAATTAGCGGTTTTTGGCGGGGACGTCACGCCGTTCGTGCCGGAATTTGTAGCAAATAAAATATTAGAAAAACTTAATAAATAAAAATAGTTAAAAAAAAACAGGGAAAGCGATTTTCCCTGTTTTTTATTGAATATACTTTTGATAGAATTTCATAAACTGTTCGTAAGATTCAAAAGTCTTTGCTTCATCGACTGCATCGATTTTGATGAGTTCCTGACCGTTATCAATAATGACGATTGTCGGTGTGAACTGATAACTGATATAATGATTATCCGGTTTGAAAAATTCGCCGGCTTCAATCTTATATATTTTAACCTTATTTTTGGCGATGACTTCATCTAAAATCGGTTTGAATTCTGCACAGGATGTACAGGTAACAGAACTGATGTAAAGGAAAAAATCATCCTGATTATTCAACTTTTCGACTAACTCATCGGAGTTGATTTCAATATAAGTTGAATAATCTCCTGTTTCTAAAGTAATCGGCGTAATTTTCTGACAAGCGGTTATGAAGATAAGAAGCATGAATATTAGCAATAACAGGATTTTTTTATTCATATGATTACTCCTATAGAATACCGTAGAATATGGCGCCTAAAGCTGCACTGATTAATATGACATAGATTGGCGATAATTTTTTAAAATATCGTAACAGGAAGAAGGCAATGGCCATAATAATAACTGCTTTATAGTCAAACTGCGAAAAATCGTAGATGAAATCTTTGAAATGAACTTCAGGAAAAACCTGCTTAAAGATTAGCATGACCGCTACGGAGAAGACCAGACCGATAACGACCGGTTTTAATCCAACGAAAGCCTGGGTGACTGTTTTGGATGATAATATCTTAGCACCAAAACGGGCGATGAGCAATATAATCAGAAAGGAAGGAAGTACGACGCCTAAAGTTGCGGCGAAAGCTCCTAATAAACCGGCATTCTCCATACCGATAAACGTTGCCATATTAACAGCGAAAGGCCCAGGAGTCGATTCGGAAATACCGATGAAATCTAATAGTAAAGTCTCAGTAATATATCCGCCTCCAACCATTTCCTGACGGAATAGCGGAATCATGGCGTAACCACCGCCAAATGTAAATAACCCAATTTTAAAGAACAAGAGGAATAACTTAAGAAGAAGACTGAAATTAATCATTCGATTCAGCTCCCATCTTTTTCTGATTGATGAATCCGTAAAGAATTCCCAAAAGCGCACCGATCAGTAACATGATGATAACTGAAAAATCAGTTAATAAAGCCACAATGAAACTAATGATGATGATAAAATATGAAAACCAGTTCTTTTTCATCTTTTTTGACAGTTTGAAGACTGCATTCAAAATCAACATCGCAACTCCGGCCCTGATTCCCATGAAGACGTAACTGACCCAAGTCAGTTCTTTAAACTGCATGATAAATAAAGAAATGACGGATATGACGATGAATGATGGTAAAACGACGCCTAAGGTAGCTAAAAGCGCACCAAAGAACCCTCCGATTTTATAGCCGATAAAGGTCGCTGAATTAACGGCCAGAACACCGGGAGTTGATTCTGAGATGACCAACAATTTTAGGATATCTTCATCGGTAGCCCAGTGTTTATTGTCTACGACTTCCTTTTGCATAATCGGCATCATGGCATAACCGCCACCAAATGTAAATGCACCTATTTTCAGAAAACTTAAAAAAAGTTCTCCTAAATGTTTATCTGAATTCATTATAAACCTCTCAAGAAATAATTATTGATATATTATATCATATATTGAAAAAATCGGGTAAAAATTTGTATGATGAAAAAATGAGTATATTGAAGTTTTTTTGGAATATTTAAGGTATAATGATGATTAATAAGTGCCCATAAGGGGGGATAATAAATGCCTAATAATCCACAATCGATTCTTAAAAAACCGCAGATGATAAAAAATGACGTCTATATCTTCTATGGAATGAACGTCAATTGGGAAGGAAGTGCTTTACCCTCGTTTTTTCTTGATCGAGAAGATTTGGTTCTCGTCGGTTATCCTTCAGCTCAAGATTTCTTTAAACTAATAACTGCAATATCATCGGTTTTTGCCGTAGAAAAATTAAAATATATCATAGCTTTAGAAATAACTTCACAGTTCAAAGCAGTCATGAGTTTATTTTCAAACGCCAATCTGTATCCCAAAATAATCACTTCAAAAGCAAATATGATTTTTTCGGATACCAATGATATCAAACATGAACTTCTTTTTATTGAAGACATGAATTATCAGTTGCAATTATCATCAGGCAGAATTATTGAATTTATCTCGACGCCTTATGTAAGAACTCCAGGGGCATTTATGGTCTATGATTCACTTTCAAAAGTGATGTTTTCAAATTATCTTTTTGAAACGAAAGAAAGATATTTAGAATCCGGTAATGATTCTAAATGGTTAAATGATGCCATTCAGATGATTCGAAGCACGGTTCCTTCAAGCGATTTTTTGAGACCCGTCATAGAAAAAATTGCAGCTATCCCGGTCGAAGTGATTATTACAGCGACGAATAAAGTCGTGTTTAAATCAAGATTAGAAAATATTCTGATTGAACTGTCAAAACTAGAGTATTCAAATGCATCGGTCAGGCTATCGGTTTCTTCAGACTACTACCATAACTATTCTGAGGCCGTCAATCATTTGATTGTCATCTTGATCAATACTTTTGGTAAGGATACCGTATCCGCCACTTTTTTGAATTCTCCATTCCAGCTTGATGAACGATTATCAGTCAGAAAACCTGCTTCAATGACTGAATTAGAACTGTGGAACGGATTTTTCGATTATCTTTATGCAAAACAGGGATTGAACTGGATGACTATTTTAGAATCTCATGTCAAGGAATGGACAAAACAGAATGGGTTTGCCTTACCAAAACTATATTCAAGTTCAATCATTGAAGCCGAACGACAGAACACTCTAATTTCATTAGAAAAGACGAATCTTGAATCGAAAATTACCGCTTTGGAATCACAGCTTGAACGTACCGTTGACCGATTGATGAAAGATTCGTTAACCCATTCGTACAACGAGATATTTCTGAAAGAGTATTTAAGTGACGAAATCGGTTTGTGCATCCAGGAAGGATTTTTTTCCAAAAATATCGCTTTAATCTATATCAACATCGATAACATTCTCAGATTAAACGCTAAATATTCGAAAGAAATAGGCGACGAAACGATTCAAAACCTCGGATATCTTCTCAATCAAATCAAAAAAGAAGGCGATATTATTTTCAAAAGAAATGCGCCTGGTTTCATCTATTACGCCTATAAACAAGATGAATTAGCGATGGCCATCGCGCAGAGAATTCAGAATGCCATCCGAGAATCAGATGCATTCGTCGAAAAAATAACGGCTTCATTATCGATAGTAACCTTATCGGAATTCTCACCATCTGATCCCATTTCTAGCATCGTTGAACAAATGATGTCGTTAGGTGAAAACCGGATAAAAATCGGGGCGATCAAAGGTACGAATATGATTATCGATGCGCAGACGAAAATTGATAAGCCAATGAATGGAAGAATATTAATCGCTGACGATGAGTTAATAAATTTATCATTACTGAAATCGATGTTTTTTAATTTAAATTATGAAATCGTTACTGCCAAAGACGGAACCGAAGCGTTTGAAAAACTGAGTCAGGAATCATTTGACTGCGTCATCGCTGAAAGAAATCTACCAAAAACCGATGGTCTGACATTGAAATTAAATATGAATGATCAAGTCATCAATGCAAAAGCATTATACGTTTTATTGACTTATAACAAAAATAAAGAGACGGTTTTAAGAGCGAATCAGTTAGGGATAGATTATGTCTTACAGAAACCCATTCTGTTTGAAGAACTGTTAGGTTATATCCAGCGTTCGATTAAATCACGGAGGACGCAGCTATGACATTAGAAACAATTCTTTATCTGACGCTGGCTTTATTCATCATTAATATTTTTCTTTTCATCGCCATACTCGTCAATAAACGGATTAACCGTAAAAACGCAGTCATGATGGTCAGGGCGGAAAATTACTTTATTGCCCATTATATCCGAAATGAAAATACATCGTGTCCGTGTGGACATCAATTCTTGATGAAGGCTTACCAGAAATTCTTCGAACAGATGGTTTTGACCGAAGACATCAAAAGGGAGATTTATCAAGATTTTTCAAAAGCAGGACTGATTAAAAAAAATATCCGCAGGTTAAACTGCTGGTCTGGAATAAAAAGAAAAACGGCTGCTTCAAATCTGTCTTACTTCATTAATCCGGAGACTCAGTATGCACTGATTAACCGTTTAAAAACGGAAAAACGGGCTAATGTTAAAATTTATATTATCAATGCTTTAAAAACTCAGATGAATCAGCTGACGCTGCTCGCATTAATCGACAGTGTCATCTGCAGTAAAAAATACTATCAATCAAGAGCCATTCAAATCATTAAGAACTATTTGTTAACGAGTCGACTTCATGTTCCGGACATATTTAACCGTCCTGAACCGGAAATCAAAGAATTATTTGTGGATCTTGCGGAAAGCATTTATCGAGATGATTTTAAAAAAGCGTTAATCTCAGAACTGAAAAAAATTGAGAATCATTTAAACGGAGTCGAAGATGAAACCTACGCTTTGATGGTAACCAGTCGGGTAAAACGTCTGTATTACCGTATTTTAACTGTTTTATCCGGCATTTATGATTATGATTTGTCAGATCAATTCTATTTAGATAACAAAGATCTAGAAGTCGTTAAAATTGCGGTTGGGTCTTTAGCTAAAGTCAAAACCTTCGAGCAGATGAAACGGATCTTAACGATGGCTTCAATTAAAAATATCGATGACCGCATAGTCGAAATACTTCAATCGATGATTGAATCGAATTTCGAATTATTTTTACCTTTAGTCAATTATTTTAAAACGTCTGTATCTGAACATGAATCTTCCTTAATTGCGAATATTTTGGCAGGAAAGATTGAATATTTGCTTCTTAAACTTAAAAATCCGAAAGAAATGGATACCGTTCCCATCATCGAAAAAATCGTAAGGAATGGATATACAGCGAGTTTAATTGCTTTTCTTAACGTAAATCATGATGACGATTTGGAAAAAAAGATTATTGGCATTATCAAACCTTTGGCAGAAGAAATCCCTTCTTTTTATCAGGAACTGAATGATTATCTCGATAATGAAACATTCAAAAAAATGGGTTATGAAAAAGTGCTCGCAGTCCAAAAGCCAAAAATTCCTTCTGAAATTGAGAAGGCAAAAATCAAGTGGCTGACTGTAATTCTCGTGATTGCCATATTGGTATTTCCTGCCGTTTTCTCTGCTTTTTATCTTCCGAGAATGATTGGACAACCAATCATTGAATGGGCTAAACAATTTGTATTAATGATCAATAATTCTCTTATTTATTATTATCTAACAGTCAATGGCATCTATCTTATTTTAGCGGTTCTATCGGCATACGGGGCTAAAAAACAAAGAGTTTTGTGGAATATTAAAAGCAAATCGATGCTTTATGAAAAAGGAATACTGTCGTCAATCTCCATCATCGCACCGGCTTATAATGAAGAACTATCAATCGTTGATTCGGTTACCGCATTGCTTAATCTAAAATATCCTGAATATGAAGTCATTGTCGTCAATGACGGATCGAAAGACAGGACTTTAGAAAAGTTAATCAATCATTTCCGGTTGGAAAGAAAAAACGTACCGATTAAACCTTTAATTAACACCAAGGCGATAAAAGGGGTCTATAAAAACAAAAACATTCCCAATTTGGTAGTCATTGATAAAATCAATGGTGGTAAAGCCGACGCACTGAATGTCGGAATTAATACTGCAAAAAATGAGTTTGTCTGCGGTATCGATGCGGATTCTTTATTAGCTCCTGATGCATTATTAAAACTGATGAGTTCTTCACTTGATCATGATGAAATCACCTTAGCGCTGGGAGGAAATATCATTCCGGTCAATGGTTCAGAAGTAACTAACGGTTCTATTGAACAGTTAGGTCTGGCGAAAAATCCACTGGCCGCATTACAGACCATAGAATATTTAAGAGCGTTCACGCTTGGTAGAATCGGATGGAGCGAACTGAAGAGTCTGTTAATCATCTCTGGAGCATTTGGTTTGTTTGAACGAAGGATATTAGCTGAAACCGGAGGATATTTAACCTCATCCGCATTTAAGAAAGACACCGTCGGCGAGGATATGGAACTGGTCGTCAGAATTACGAAACAGGCCTATGACCATCATCTAAATTTTCGAATTGACTATTTATATAATGCATTCTGTTATACTGAAGTGCCGCAAAATTTTAAAAGTTTCCAAAAACAACGTAATCGGTGGCAGCGCGGATTAGTGGATATATTATCATTACACCGAATTATGATTGGAAACCCTAAATACCGGCAGGCAGGATTAATAGGCACTCCATATTATTTTCTTTTCGAAATGTTCGGACCCTTAATTGAAATTCAGGGGATATTTGCGATAATCATATCGAGCATTTTCGGACTTCTGAGTTTAGAAGTATTGTTACTGTTAATGTTAACATCGATAGGATTAGGAATAACGCTGTCGCTGTTTTCGTTGCTCGTAACTGAAAAAGAACAATTATATTTGAATAAGGATGATACCTTTAGGTTAATACTGATAGCGATTATTGAAAATTTCGGGTGGCGTCAGTTTATCTCCATATTCCGTATTGTCGGATTCTTTTCATCGATGCGTCGTGAAAAAGGTTGGGGGACGATGGTCAGGAAAGGATTTAAGAATCAGTAATTTAGCATAAGTATTTGTAACTGAAGAAAGAATATATGAAGAAACATTGTCCAAAACGGGACGATGTTTTTTTTAGACCAGATAACGATGTTTTTTTATTAGGATAAATCATCATCTGTTATCAAAAAGAACAGTAAAATTTGCTTTACAAAAAATGGGTATTATATTATAATAATCTATGCGTTCCGACTTGGTAGCTCAGCTGGATAGAGCAACGGCCTTCTAAGCCGTCGGTCAGGAGTTCGAATCTCCTCCGAGTCGCCATTT
>CALEZX010000110.1 GCA_937928185.1 uncultured Caryophanales bacterium | reverse complement strand
AAGCGGCGGTTAACCAGCCGGCATGACGACCCATGATTTCAACAATCGCAACTTTGGATTTTGGATAAGAAATATTATCGCAGACGATTTCCATCATCGTATTAGCGATATATTTAGCTGAACTGCCATAACCGGGAGAATGGTCAGTAATTGGTAAGTCATTGTCAATCGTCTTAGGAATGCCGATGACGCGGCATTCATAACCGACATGTTTTAGATACTTATCGATTTTATTACAGGTATCCATCGAGTCATTTCCACCATTATAGAAGAAATAACGAATGTTGTATTTTTTAAATACATTCATTAACTTAATGTAGTCAGTTTCATCCTGTTCAAAGTTCTTGAGTTTATAGCGGATAGATCCAAATGCTGCACCAGGAGTTGCAGGGAGTTTTTCTAAATCCTGCATTAACTGTTCGCTGATATGATATAAATCATCATTTAAAGCCCCTTGAATGCCATAATGCATACCATAAACTTCATCAATGATTCCTCTGTGTAATAAAGCTTCTTTGATGACTCCATATGCGGAAGCATTAATAACGGCGGTAGGTCCGCCGGATTGTCCGTACATTACATTGCCTTTTAAAGTAGTCATTTTTACATCACCTCAAAAACTGCCTTTTGTCGAGTATAATATCATATTTGTATTAAAAAATCAAAGCGTTTTCATAAAAAAAAGACCAATAGAGAAAGATTATTTGTTGTTATATAATTAAAGAAATTTAATTCATTTTAATTATGTTATTGCAAATGATTCGCAATAATGATATGATTAAGACAGACAGTTAGCTGGGGTGATGATATGAGCGAACGAATGACTGAACAGAAAAGAATAGTTTATGAGTTTCTGAAAAATCAAGATAAACCCATTACCGCAATTGAACTCCATGAACAAGTTATTAAAGCCTTACCTAATCTGGCAATTTCGACAGTTTACCGGATATTACAAAGTGGCGTTAATACTAAAAAAATTATCAGAACAATGGACTCTGATGGTGAATTTTTATTTACATTTCATGATCATAATTCAATACCTCAGATCTCATGTTCTGAATGTCATGAATTATATCCTATCAAAGGTTTACCAATTGAAAAACTTATTTCTTATCTGACTAAAACAACTGGTTTTCTATTATCTGACTTATCTGTACAGTTTAATGGAATATGTCCTGCCTGTCAATTAAAACACAAGACTCAAATTAAAGGAGATTGACAATGGATCAATATATTATCAATTTTATGAAAGAATTAGGTGCTAACTTATTTCTTGTTAAAAACTTCTTCTTTTTCGTGGAGTCATTTACGAAAGGATTATTTCAGATAAAAACCATGGATTTATCAGGATATACAGTGATGGGATGTTTTGCCTTTTGGCAAAGCGCATCACAGTATTTCCAGGGTTTATATCAGAAACAGAATAATCGTTCTATCTATC
>CALEZX010000109.1 GCA_937928185.1 uncultured Caryophanales bacterium | reverse complement strand
CCTTCAAATGGTATGAATAATTCACCACAAACCATTCACCACGAAGGAAATACAAGCTATGGCCAATCATACCACAGTAATAGGCAATTTGTTAAGCCATTTTGAACGATCCGATTTCCAAAAAGCAGTCAGAGAGCATGCTGGCGACAAGCGGGTCAGGACACTAAGCACATTCGACGTGCTCAAGACTCTCATCTATGGCCATGTAACTTCTGCATTCAGTGTACGCGAGATTGAAAGCTCCCTCAAAGTTAATGATTCCAGGCTCTATCACTGCGGATTGAAAGCGGTCAAACGTTCGACGCTGTGCGACGCACTCGAGAAACGCGACCATAGAATTTTCGAATCAGCGTTCAATGCGCTCGCTGCCAAGGCACGTCAAATTGCAGGCAACACGGGGCACAGATACAAGAACCCGCTCAAGATAATCGATGCATCAACCATTGAACTG
Organism: uncultured Caryophanales bacterium; assembly: GCA_937928185.1. Classification (GTDB taxonomy): domain Bacteria; phylum Bacillota_I; class Bacilli_A; order Izemoplasmatales; family Hujiaoplasmataceae; genus UBA5603. The sequence continues at coordinate 2,031 of CALEZX010000109.1, read as the reverse complement.
TGCCTCGACCGGTTCGACTGGGCCAAGTTCAGAACCACAAAAGGAGCGGTGAAGCTTCATCTCAAACTCGATGGAGACACGCTGTATCCTGAACAGGCCAGGCTGACAACCGGTTCCGTTCATGAGGTCAACGAGATGTCCAGCCTATGCCGGAACTCAGGCGAGATATATGTCATGGATCGTGGTTATGTCGATTATAAAAGATTGTATGATATCGAATTAGCCAAATCATTCTTTGTAACACGAATGAAGTCGAATTGCGATTATGAAATTGATCAGGAACTGTTCCGTTCACAAACCGGAGCTGTTCGGTATGATGGAATCATACGGCTAAGGAGCAAAAAAGGTCGGGAAAGTTACCCTGGTCAAATTCGGAGGGTTCGCTATTATGATTCCGAATACGATCGGAGCTATGTATTCATAACAAACAACCTCGAGCTTTCGGCACAGGAAATCGCCGATATATACAAGACACGATGGCAAATTGAACTGTTCTTCAAATGGATAAAGCAGAACCTGAAGATCAAGACATTCTGGGGAACGAGCAAGAATGCAGTCTTCATTCAGATATGGGTCGCCTTGATCGTGTCATTGCTATTGTGGCTCCACAAGCATATTGACGGAATTGCGGTATCTGCCCAGCGCATCATTCAGGCCTTGAAAACGACAATTCTGACGAGGCGGACAATCGTTGAATTGTTCAGTCATGAAGCATCGCCGGATATTCCGGACTCGAACCAGCTATATTTTCAAGGATTTGAAAATTAACCGGACAGCAGTGATAATATTTATAATTTAAGTATTGACTTAAGTGGACTTTGAATATCGATAGTCTTTGATTGTAGGACATCGAACAATCGCTTCAACCGGATAGCGCTATTGTCATGTAGTTTGCTGTCGCTTCACGAGTACGTTCAGCTCGGCAAACTTCACGCCAATGACGCGCTACCGGTTAAGCGTATGTTCGATGGATCATAATTATTTTGATTCAAATTGAATGGAGGAATCATGAAGACTAAAGTTACTGCATTTTTGTTTTTTATTATTTTGGCAATAACGCCTCTATTTTCATAAGAAATCAAAAATAAATATATTTTAATAAAAGATTATCAAAATTTACCAATAATTACGATTAGTGATATTAATGATTTTGAGAGTATTATTGAAAATAATAAAATAAGAAATATTTATTTATATATACAAGATGATGAGAAAAAAAACACATTTGCTATAATACAAGTTGGTGATTCATTCTATAGATTTATTTTAAGTGGCTATCTAACTATTGAAGAATATAAAAATGGGATTATTAGAAAATATATAAATGGTCATGATTATTATGATGCACAAAAAATGGGTATAGAAGACGGTTCTATTTACTATTATTTTATAAGAAATAAATTTGAAACATTGAATGATTGTAAAGATGCTTATGCTAGGGGTTATGTATTCGAAGAGTATAGTTTGCCATCAATAATTATACCCATTCAACTTTCTAGTGAACAAGCAAATATTGCTTCTCGATATATTAGTTTAATTAAAAATCAATACAGTGCATATTATAAAAATGGAAAATGTGATGATATATCAAAAACAGTAATTTCTAGAACCGTTACCAATTCATATAAAGCAGATAAAATTGAAATTAAAGAATATCAGATGTACTATGTTGAAAGAATATTCACATCAAATTATCAAGAATATTTACTTGAATATGATGCAAGGATAAATGGATACTTATCCAGTTTAGATAGAAAAGTATCTGAAAGTAGGGGGTTTAAAAAGGGATCTGATTATTACGAAGCTGTTAATAATGGGTTTAGCAATGCAAATGATTTCTACAAAGCAAAGAAAATAGGAATAGATAGTTATGATGAATATGTTGGATATAAAAAAATAATAGATTCATTGTCAGAAATATCCATTAGAAAAAGCATTAATGAGCAGGACGCATTAATTCTATATTTTGTACAAAATATCACTGCTGTCCGGTTAATTTTCAAATCCTTGAAAATATAGCTGGTTCGAGTC
>CALEZX010000108.1 GCA_937928185.1 uncultured Caryophanales bacterium | reverse complement strand
CTGTTCAACCCCATTAAATAATGGACTTGTAACACTCGCTTTAGCGAGAATTACAAGCCACTTACTTTAAGTAAGTGGTAGTTGACTTTCTCTATTGATAATACCGGGCAAGATCTTTAAATTATTTTAAAAAGTTAATATCGAAGAAATCTTTTTTACACTCCAATTGTGGTTGTTGTGTAAATTTATATTTTTTCATCCTACTATTTACTTGTGTTATTAAATTTTTATATGAAATATTATAATTAGATAAAGATAATACTTCATATAAAACATATGTTAATGCACCATGATATTTATTGTTTATATAAGCATCAGCACTATATTGATGATCTTTACACCCAGATATCAATACAGTATTTCCTTGTGCATTATTTGTATCGACAATGTTTGAATTAGTAGAAAAAATTCGTTTATATAATGATCTAAATAAGTTCTTAGCACTATCAATTAAATCAAATTGTTTTAGAGATCCCGAAATATCAACACTAAAAATAGGATCGTTCATATACACTTCAATAGGTGGTTGTAAATATCTGTTTTTAAAATGTCCTACTTTTGTATTATAAAATTGAGCTCGGACACCGGTTCCAGAATGACAACAATCTAAAATAACAATTGGTTTTACTCCAGAAGGGACACTATTAAAAATAATATTTAAATCATTATCTCGTAGTACATTCTCCCAATTTAAATCAACAGGACAAAGAATTTCATCTTTTCTATCAATTTCAATCGAACCTACTCGGTTATTTGGAACTTGAGAACCATGACCGCTATAATGAAAAACAATAGTATCACCATTTTGAACATTTGCTACTAATTGTTTTAATTGATTTTCGATATTAATTTTAGTTGCTTCATTATCAATTAATATTTTTACATCTTCTTGTTTAAAACCAAGTCGTTGCGTTAATATTGCATTAATTAAAATAACATCATTAACACAACCATTTAATGGCGAGTTTTGATAATTATTTATACCAACTAAAAGTGCTTTTTTCATAAGATCTCCGCAAGATTTGTTATGTAAGTAATAAAATGTTCAATACTTTGAAAATACCTACCACCATTTTGCATCACCATCTGACCAACCATATCTAAAGATTTAAGTTGATGTTGATTAAATTCTTTATCTTCGTCTTTATCAAGTACAATTAAAACAGTTTTATTGGGTCTTTTATTACTATCATCAACAACTTCAGCAATTGAATATATTCCAGTCATTTTAGGTGTAATACAATACAAACAAATATCACAATTTTTACGTTCTTGTATTTCTCTTTCTTGTGCTTCTTTATTCCAATCTGATACAACTGGATCAAAGTAGTTGATTTTAGTTTTATCTAAATAAGAAATAATAGTTTGACGCCAATTGCTTCCGTTACAAGTTCCACCTAAAAAAATTTTGACAGAACCTCCTTTTATAGGCTGACTACGAGTATCTATTTGATTTTTTACAAATTTTGTTACACTATTGTTTTTAACATAACATTCTGCGCACAAATATCCAACATAACATTCCACGCTCAAATATCCAACATAATATTGATATGAATATTTATATCCGTATTCTCTACGAAATTCTTTTCCGCATGAATCACATCTCTTCCAGAAAAAAACAGGATAAATTTGTTGAATATCTTTATTCTTGGGTATTCTCTTCATTAGACCTCAAAACCTCTATGAAAATGTTTTTTTTGCTTGAAAATCTATATACTCTAATTCCTCAATATCGTCATCTTCTAAAATGTTATCACAAAAATAGTCATAAAAATCGATTAACTCATCGAAAATATAATCATTTTCAGATATAATATCGTTATAAATTATCGATTTCTTTTTTTCAGTAAAAAATATCAACTTGTGATAACCTTTCGAAAAAAATTAATATCTAACAGGCCTCCATTTCTGGAGACCTGTTAATAAATCTTGCGGCCAAATAAAATTAACCACAAGAACCTTCATTATTGCCACAATTCATACACATATTACATGATCCTTTTTTAATCATCAAAGAACCACATTTGTTACATGTAGGACCTGCAAAATTATTTTTAAAACTTCTAACTACATGGTTTGAAACTTTTTCATTTTTTTCAAAACCACTATCATCAATATCTTCTTCTGCTTTTATTAAACCTAATTCAAGTTGATCATTTTTAGATAGAAATCTAATACCAAGATATCTAAATATGTAATCAACAATACTTGTTGCAATTCTAATATCTTTATTTTCAGTAAAACCAGAAGGTTCAAATTTCTGATATGACATTTTTTCAACAATATCTTTTAAAGGAACACCTCGTTGTAGACTAATACTTGTCATAGTAGCAAGACAATCTAATAATCCACTTAAAGTACTTCCTTCTTTAGAAATTGTTATAAAAATTTCACCTAAACTTCCATCTTCATATAACCCACAATTTAAATATCCTTTTAAACCACTGATACTAAATTTATGATTAAGTGCTGGTCTTTCATTTGGAAGTTTTCGTTCTGCTAACATTGAATGAAGTTGTTGAATCATTCTTAAATCAAGTTTTCCATCTTCAATCATATCAGCAATATCATCAGCATCAAATTCATCATCATCATTATCTTTTTTTGTTGATAATGGTTGAAATGATTTAGATCCATCACGATATATTGCAACACCTTTTAAACCAAGTTTCCAACTTTCAATATAACATTTAAAGATATCTTCTACTGTTGCATTATTTGTAAAATTTACTGTTTTAGATATAGCTCCAGAAATAAATGGTTGTGCTGCTGATAACATTTTAATATGACCTTGATAAGGAATTACACAATTATTATAACAACTATTTGATGTGTAAAAGATCTTTTTATGGTCATCTAAAATACATTCGCATTCATTTATATTTTTACCATCAACAATCCATTTTTCTATTTCATTTATATCGTCATTACTATATTTTAAATTCTTTAAACTATTTTTTACTTCATCACTTACAATTGAAATAGTTGAAGACTCAGAATTTGATAATCTTTTGTATTTTACATGAGAAAATTCAGGTTCTATACCAGTTGTCTGACACCCCATTAAGAAACTAATAGTACCTGTTGGTGCTAATAGTGTTGTTTGTGCATTTCTAAAAGGAGCTTCATCATTTATATTTTTCTCAATGTTATTCCAAGTATAATCCGTTTGTTCCCGAAGATCATCAAATAGTGGGTGTTTCAAATATTTTAATTTTCTTAAATTATCTTTATGTTTTCGAAGGACATTATAAAATGAATTTTTATTTCTTTCAAAATTCTTAAATGGTCCTTTTTTTAAAGCAAGATCAGAACTTTTTAAATATGCACATCCAGTCATTAATGCTGAGATATGACTTGTAACAAGTCGTCCTTCATCACTATCATAAGGAAAACCCAAAAACATTAATAAACTTCCAAGATTTGAAAATCCTAATCCGAGTGGTCTATAGTTATGACTGTTTTCTTTAATTTTATCAGATGGGAAACTAGATTTTTCAATAATAATATCTTGTGCAGTGATAACAGTATTTATTACATCTGCAAATGTATCATAATCAAAAACTATTTTTCCTTCTTCTTTTCTAAAAAATTTCATTAAATTAATAGACGCTAAATTACACGCACTATTATTAAGAAACATATATTCACCACAAGGATTTGAACTTACAATTTTACCATCTTCTAAACATGTATTATATTCATTGATAGTATCATGAAATTGAAGTCCAGGATCTCCACATTCCCATGCTAATTCTGCAATTTTGTATAACATATCTCTAGCTTTATATGTTTTATGTACTTTTCCATTAGTAACAAATTTAGTATCAAAAGTTTTATCTTCTAATACTCTATTCATGAAATCATCAGTTACAGTTACAGAAATATTTGTGTTTTGGAAAAATACTTCGTCAGCTAGTTCATATCCTTTTCTCGCACTAATTTTATTTTCACGTAATAATCTTAATTTTTCTTCTTCAAACTTTTTACATTCAACAAATTCAAAAATATCTGGATGATCAATATTCATACATACTAATTTTGCACTTCGACGTAATGCTCCACCACTTTTAATAATACCGGCAGAAACATCATGTACTTTCATAAATGATACTGGTCCACTAGCGTATCCTGTTAGGTTGCTAATATTTTCAAATTTACTTCTTAAAGGACTAATGTTCATTCCAGATCCTGAACCTTTTTTAAAGATTCTACTTTCTGTTACAATTATATTTGATATTGAATCAATTGAATCTTCAACATCTAGAATGAAACATGCTGATGTTTGAGCATTATCCGAAATTCCAACATTGAAATAAACTGGTGAATTAAAAGCAAAATATTGTTTAATTTGATAATATTTTAATTTGTATTCGAATTCATTTTTATCTTCATAGATAGTACCTTCATCATTTTGAAAATAATTTTGTTCTTCACCCCATTTTGTAATAGTATTTGATACTCTATTAATTAAATGACGAAGATCTGTTTCTTTAAACTCAGAAGTTTTTTGAAAATATTTACTGGCGACAATATTTATTGAATTGTCGTTAAAATAATCAGGAAACGTCACAATCTCATCGAAAATTGGTTCATTATCCTTGTTATAAATTATTGCTCTTTTTTCAATCCAGTTTATATCTTTATATGGATCATTAATCAATTATACCTCCAATTAGTTGAACAATCTTTGAACATTCGCTAAAAATCTATGAAACATTTTATACTGACACAAATTAAAACTACCAGACTTTTTCAATGCATCAACAGATGGTAAATCTTCTGGATCTGCATATAAAGCATTTGTTACACTTTCAATATTTTCAGACGGTGTATGAATACTTGCAATAGGAGTAGCACCACGACCGGCTCTATTTAAAATTTGTGCAAGATCTCTCAATGAAGCATCCATCATGTCTTTTATATTAGCATTATACTTTTGTAATCTTGGAACATAAATATCTTTAACATCAATATTTACACCAATACCTACTGAATCTGTTGCTAATAATACTGATATTTTTCTTTCCCTAAATAATTTAGCAACAATTAATTTATCGGTATCATTCATTGGTATTGGTTTTGAACCTTCAAGTTCGTTTCCAGGAATATTTCGATAAATAAATCCAATTCCTCTTAGAATTGCTTGTCGTAATAGAGGATTTGAAATATTATTTACTTGTAAGTGCATTCCTTGTGGTATTGCAAGTTTATCTGCGGAAGTTCTTAAATTTATTCCTTCCGAATCTTGCCGCCTACTACCAAGACCACCAAAAACATTTTTAAATTCATATGAATTAGGACTATAATTTTCAGGATTTTTAATTCCTAATTTATTAATGCATCTTTCAACAATCTTATTAATTCTATTTGTTGAAAATAAAACATATAACTGTCCCCATTCATTTGTATTAACTGCATTCAATATTAGTTTAACAATACCATCATCAGTATTTATTGTTTCATTTGGAATAATAGTTAATTGAGATCTATTTGTTGCTGATGCTGGTGCAGCTGTTGGAGTATCAAAATTTCTTTTAAAACACATGTTAAAATAATCAGTAACATTTTTTGCACTTGTAGGATTAACAGTTCCTGATAACATCGCTAATCTACATTTACTATTATTTTTTTTAAGCATATCTAAAACATCAAATAAATGTCCAGATATTTGATATGCTCTTGAACTATCATCATATACAACACCAGATTCTTGTATCAAATGTGATTCATCAAGAACAACTAATCCTAATTGATTAATATCAATACTTTTATTTTTAATTAAAGATGATGCAGATTCATAAATAGTAACATATACTAATGCTTCTTTAGGATTACTATTAGATGAACTTTGACCAGTTTTCATATAAACCATACTATTAATCATTTCATTAATAGCTAGTTCGGCTTCATCTCTAATGTTTTTATAAATCCCATTTAATGCTTGTTGTAATCTACCGTTATCATTTCCTTGTGCAATTTGTTGTCTTAAATTATAAGCTTCAGTTGCTAATTTATTAATATTATATTTATTAATATGTCTTAAATATTTATCAATATAATAATTAGGAAAATTATTATACATCTGAAGCATTATAGTAGCTATATGTTTTCTAATTTCCATAGCTGTTTGTTGTGCTAACGTAATTACAGGAACCATAAACATTATTTTTGGAATTTGTTGTCTTGTGCGTACTGTAGTATGTCCATGTGCAAATAAAACATTAACAGAGTTTTGAATATTTATATTAGTTACTTTTGTCATCATGGTGTTTAAATCTAACATATTATTCGTCCAATGACAAATAAAAGGAAGAGTTTTTCCACCACCAGGTCTTGCAATTACATACTGATCTTTTCCTCTAACCAATCCATTAATTATATTTTTTTGCCACGATTCTAATGATGCACAATAACTTAATTCAATTCCAGTTTTTCTTATATCAGAATGTGGATTTTGTGTAGGTCCACTTATTGGAACATTTCTATTACTAGGGGTAAATGCACCAACAATTTCGTCTAATAAATCGCTCATGATTATCTCCTATTCCAGAGTCGCATTATAAATTGCTGTTGATGCATCTAATTGAATTGAATATCCTATTCCAGTATTTGATACTGAATCATACCATACACTTTTTGAATATTTTGGATGCATTTTTCTTTTTGCCTCTTCATTTGCTTCTTTTGTATAAAGAGGAAAAACTGCCATAGCATCTCCATCGTGATCTGCACCATTTCTTTTTAATTCTAATGGATTTAATGACATTACAAATCCATCACTCTCAACACGGATATGACCAGCTACATATGAATTTCTATTTTCTACTGGATCTCTTTTATATAAGATTACTTTATCTTTAACAATTATTTTTGCAACTTCTATAAAATAATCCTTTAAAAGAGGTGTTACAATTGATGGTTTATTATTCAATTTCTTAATAAACTGTTTCAATGTAAAAGTATCTACTTTTGTATCTGATTTTAAAAAATTTTGAATTAATGAAAGATAATCATTGTCTTTCATTATAATATTAATTGCAAATGGTTCATATAATCTAAGAACTACTTGCCAAGGTAATCCTATTTCACCAACTTCTAATGTATTATCAGTAGTGATTACTAATCGACCTGAATAATCAACTACTTTTCTTAATAGTCCACCACGAATTAATCCACCTTTTCCTTTTAATCTTTCTTTTAGCCAACTATTTATTTCTATTACATTTTTTTGAATTACTTGTGTTAATGATTCACTTAATTCTGGTGTAGACAAAGAAGAAAATAAATTAGTATTTCTTATTAAATTTTCATATAATTCATTTAACTCAGTATATTGAATTTGACTTTTATTCGTTCCTTGAATTAATTGAATATCTCTAACACCTGCTGGTATAACTAACCATTTATTTATAAATAGTTTGTTTATATTATTTTTAATAAATTGGATTTCTTGATTTTTATTCTTTATGGCCGCAAGATCTAACTGGTCGAATATTTTAATAAAATTATAAACACCAGATAAACCTTTTTCTTCATCAGGTACTAAAATACCTTTTTCAATCACATACTTTTGTTTATTTAATATATATTTAGTAATATCAGAATTCAAACTAGTAAAAATATGTTGATAAGATTCTGGATGGATTATTTTTGTTTGTAAATCGATGTATCCGAAAGTTTTTTTTCTTTCACTACTTCCGAATTTTCCAAAGATTTCTTCACTAAATAACCCATCCACTTGAATATTTCTACTATACATTCGAGTAGTTTTAACTTGTTTTAATTTTTCATTTTCTATTACAGCATTAATATTTGATAACTTTAATTGCATATCAAACTCCAATTTTTAATAACATTATTCAGAAGATTAAAAACTACCTCCTGTTGTATATTCGTCGAGAATTTCAATATTGTTAAAGTAACTCACTAGTATTGGACCGTTACCATATTCTTTTTTACCACCATAACCGTATGCTTTACATTCCCATTTATTATTAGACCACTCAACATCAAAAATCATTTCTGGAAATTTGCATTCTTGTTTATATTTTTCACCAAATAAATATTCACATTCA
>CALEZX010000107.1 GCA_937928185.1 uncultured Caryophanales bacterium | reverse complement strand
AGTTAATATGCAAACTAAACGCAACAGAAGGTTTTAGAAAATGCATTTACATTAATAAGAAGAGTTTTTATAATAAGCGTATGTTCTAGCCAAAGAAAGCGAGGTGTCTATGACAAGACTGGGCTATGATGATCTCCTAACAATCTATAAATATATTTCATTAGATTTTAGTGCAAGACAAATCGCCAAAAAGATGAATATATCAGCATCGACACTATACCGGCTAATCGCAGGGAACATTGAAGAAAAAAAGCGAGAGAGTTATTCACTAAGTTTTCATTTTCGCGAGTGTAAATTTGTCTCAGAATGTAAGAAAACGATCAAACGCTGTCCCGATAACTGCGAACGATTCGAAAAATATCTATGTGAGAAGTTGTGTCGATTCCCCTTTATCTGTGATTTTTGTGAATCAAGAAGCTATTGTGGAAAGGAACGGCATTATTGGAATCCAGTTATCGTCTATCAACGTCGAATCGAACGATTGAAGAAAACAAGAAGTCATTTATCATTGAGCAAAACTAAGATTGAAGCATTCAGTGATTGGTTAAAACCTTTTATCAAGAAAAAGTGTTCAATCGAGGCCGTTCATTCTCAGTTTCCACATGCATTTCCTGTCTCTACTGCGACAGTAAGAAGATGGATTGACCGAAGAATCATGACGATTAGAAGGATTGATTTACTGCGTGCCGTCACATTTAGAACTAAAAAAGAATATGCATTAAGAAGACCGAGTAGCGTGAATCCACTGCTTAAATTTGGGCATACCTATCCGTATTTTCTTGATTATATTAACACGCATCCAGTCGCATCCATCATCGAAATGGATACTGTTCATGGCCTCATATCAGAAGAGATAAAACTTCTTACTATTTATCATCGACAAAGTCATCTTCAATTAGGGGTATTGATTCCTGATTTGCGTCCAACATCCGTCACGCGAGTTCTTCATAAATTACAACGAAAGCTTGGGAGATTATTTAATACTCTTTTTGAAGTCATTTTAGCAGACAACGGCATCGAATTTGACGAGTTAATTCCGGCTTCGGTAGATTCAGAAACAGGTGAAGTATATTCTAACGTCTTTTATACTAGACCCTATAATTCGGGTGATAAAGGTGGCTGTGAACGTAATCATGAGTTATTTCGATATCTCGTTCCAAAAGGACACGGACTATCTGACTTAACACAAAAAGACATCGATTTTATGTTTTCAATGATCAATTCCTATCCCCGGGAATCTTTATCATGGCAAACACCGATCGATGTCTTCAAGCAATACTTTTCAAAAGACGTTCTCGCTATTCTCTCTTTACAGAAAGTTCCTTTGGAAAACCTAACTTTAAAACGTAATTACTAAACTAAATTAATGTCATTCGGCTAGAACACAACATGATTAAGTTGCGTTTAGTTCAAAAAGTTGATTATAACGCACATTTTTAGTCGAATTTATTTTTGCGCTTTCAACTATTATAATACAAAAAATCATTTAAAAAAGAAAGTGGCTATTTAGTTTTTATCGCAACTTTCTCTTCGTTTTATTTTTCTTTTATTTATTAAGATAATGTGTCGCATTTACTTTTAAGAGTAACA
>CALEZX010000106.1 GCA_937928185.1 uncultured Caryophanales bacterium | reverse complement strand
ATTACGAAGTTCCATCTCACCACCCCTATTCGTTAGCGACTTTTAAGACTTCTTCAAGCGTTGTAATGCCCGATTTGACTTTTTCTAGTCCCGACTGCATTATCGTGACGAGTTGTTCAGCCTGAGCCTGTTTTTCTAATTCATCGATTGTCGCATTTTGAGCGATATATTTCTGCATTTCTTTTGATATTGGCAATACTTCAAATATGCCGACACGTCCGGCAAATCCTTTGTAGTTGCACGACGGGCAGCCTTTTGCGCGTTTGACTTTATTCGCGGAAATGTGATATTTATCAAACATCATTTTTTCAGTTTCAGTCGGTTCATCGAAAGTTGAACATTCAGGGCAAAGACGTCTGACTAAACGTTGCGAGACGATTCCTGATAATGAAGAGGCGATTAAAAACGGTTCAATTTCCATATCCAATAGTCTTGTGATGGTTTTGATGGCACTGTTGGTATGAATCGTCGATAAAACCAAATGTCCTGTTAATGATGCACGGATTGATATTTCAGCGGTTTCAACGTCGCGGATTTCACCAATCATAATGATATTAGGGTCCTGTCTTAAAATCGAGCGCAGGGCGTTAGCGAAAGTCAGGTTGACGTCCGGATGGACCTGAACCTGATTGACTCCCGCCATTTTGATCTCAACGGGGTCTTCGACGGTAACGATATTGACGTTAGGATTATTCAGTTCATTCAGACAAGCATAAAGCGTCGTGGTTTTTCCTGAACCGGTTGGTCCGCTGACTAGCACGATGCCATTTGGCTGAGAAATCATATGTCTAATCTGACGTTCTTCTTTTGAACTTAGCCCGATGGTATGAAGTTTATTCATATTGCCTGATAAATCGAGAATACGCATAACAACTTTCTCACCGCGGACGGTTGGTAACATCGATATCCGCAAATCAAGCGATTTCTGCTGAATTAGTGTTTGAATACGCCCGTCTTGAGGAATTCTTGTTTCGGTAATATCCATTCCGGACATTACTTTAATTCGGCTAACCATCTGGTTATGGATTTTGTTTGGAAATTCTCTTACTGTGTCTAAAACACCATCGACACGGTATCTAACCAATGTTTTATCGTCTAACGGGTCGATATGAATATCGCTAGCACGCTGAAAAACAGCTGAAGTCAAAATTTGATTGACGAGTTTGACCATCGGTGTTTCGTCAAACTCGTTATCAGCTTCAAGCGATTCTTCTTCTAACATAATATTCTGCTTAACACCTAAAGCTTCTAACGTTCTCGTAAACCCATAATATTTTTCAATTTGAGTAATGATGTCGTTTTTAGGTGCAGAATAGGCTTTTGGACGATATCCGGTAATCATTCGTAATTCTTCATTCACAGCGAAATCGAGAGGATCTGAAGTTGCATACATTAATTTCTGTCCTTCAATTCTTAAAGGAATGACATTATTTCTTCGGCAGAAATTTTCATCGACAAGCGATAATACATGAGCGTCAATCGTGAAATTGACTAAAGAAATCCGTTCAACTCCGGTTGAAGATTCAAGCGCTTTTAAGATCTGCATTTCGCTGGCGATTTTCAGTCTAACTAATGTTTCTCCTAGACGCTCATCAGATTTTTGTTCCTTCAGCGCCTGTTTAAGTTCTTCATCGGTAATTACATTTTCTTTGATTAATACATCGCCGATTCGTTTTAAAGCCATGTTAATCACCGCCCTTTATGATTACATTATAATGATATACTTGATTAACTGGCAAGGTTTCTTCATCGTAAAGACGGATAACTTCAGTAGTCTGCGAGAGCGTCATTTCGGTACGGTAATAGGCCTTTATTAAGCCGTTAACGCCATCAGATATTTTTACTCGGTATGTGATTTCTTCGGCTGTCTCACTTAAAATTTCGACCCCTGGCGTATTCTCATCGATAGAATCATCCTGAATATAAGTATCCTGATAAGGGATTATCGATAAAGTCTCAGTTGCAGTTGTAAATGTTGAAATAAACGGGAATCCATAAAGAGCAAAACGAAGTGTGTTATGATCATCTTTTGTAATTGTAACGTTTAGTTCATAATCTAGGGGATTATAAAAAGTGAAATCGAAGAGATTAACCTTAAGAATTCTTACATTCATTCCTGCTTCAGCCCAAGAGGGAAGCAGTGCATTTTGGGAAAATAGATAATTAGACATCGGCGTATTTCTTAATAATTTTTGCATAGCCGAAGCGATGATACTTAATTCTTCATTATTAAAACCGCTGTCTTTGAAAGTATTAAGCAGCGAATATCTCGATTTTGGTTGAATCGTAATGGAATAAGCATTTTGGTCAAATTTCGCAAACGTTTCATTTGAAAGATTGGCGATGACGACTTCATCGCCAATCATCGCAATCAAATCTTCAGAAAGATAATCTTTTAACGCATATTTTCTGAAAGTAACCAGTTTTCCCATGTCGCTTAAAATATCATCAAGTAATTTATCATTTATAATCTTATCAGCAATATCACTTGAAAAAGTCAGAGCAAACTGATTGAAAAGCGAAGTTTGGTTAGTTGGGGTGATGGTAAAGAAAGCCTGATTATTCTGATTTTTCTTTACTGAAGCGATGGTCGTTTCAGCATCAAACTGAAATAAAGATAAATTAATTTCATAAGAATAACCTTGAAATTCAATAAGATATTGTGAATTACTTTTCCATAATCCGATTTTTTCCTGAAGAAGGGGTTCATATTCCGTCTCATCGACTCCGCCGAGAAAAACAAAACCGACGGATGTCTCGTCGTTTTTGAGTCCGATTCCAAGGACACTTACCGATGTTATGGCAAAAGCAATCGACGACAAAAATACAATCACGGCAGTGACAAGTGAAATATTTCGTTTTATCGATAGAATTATATTTTTCAAGGTCATCACCTCTATTGAATCTATTATATAAAAAATCAGGTCCAATCACAATCTGTTTTATGAAATCTACGCATAAAATAGCGTTTTTTTTGTCAAACATTGTCAAAAAAATCAAAAGTATAATATAATAAAGGTGGTTTTAGAAAGAAGGTGGTCACATGAAGAAAATCCTGAATCGCCGAGGTTTTTCGGTCGTAGAATCAATTGCGGCTATTTTCATCATTACCTTGATGATTACTTCATCGCTGACCATTATTATCAACATCCGTAACAACACTTTAGCAGCAAATGAAAGAATCATTGCAACAGAAGTTGGTTCGTTACTCCGCGATGATTTAATCAATACTTTAGCTTATAATCCGACCAATCTTTGGATGAACGGAAGTGAAAAAATCGTCACTTCTAACACATGCGGTGGTACTTCGCCAGTCTCATGCGATTTTTTCACTTATTCTTCAAATAATAATGTTTATGATACGGAACTGGTCATAACTTTCCAGATGCAGTCATCTGACGATTTACTCTATCAAGTCATCCATTTTACCGTCGAAATCACCTATTTTAAGACCCGTAAAATTACATTGGTGGGGATGATTTATGAATAAAAAAGGATTAACTTTAGTCGAATTACTCGGCGCTACAGTCATCTTTAGTCTTGTCATCGGTTTAATTGCTTCTGTGATTGTCTTAATCAATAAAGCGACGGAATCGATTAACATCGAATCTCAGGTCAACAGAGAAGGCATGTACATCGTCAGGGTGCTTGAAGAAGCCATGACGGATTTTGATGCTAAAAATTATGTTTCCTGCGGAACAAACTGTATTACTTTGGAATCGACTTTTTCATATGAATTCGATGAAAATATCAATGACTTTGTTTTAACCGTTTATAATCCTGTCCATACCCTTGAGATATATTTTACTTCTGATCCTGCTTTATATATCGGTGGTGAGATTTATACTTTTAACGACGTGATGTTACAAAATACTTCATCGATTGTTGTTACGACGACTTTAGATACCGTACGAATCGTCGTTACCCTCGATTTATTATCAAGTAGTGGCAAAACCTACCAGTTCACAGCAAATCATTTTTTTACCATTCAGCCTATTCCTGCATAAGGAGGTGAAACAATGGCTATTATCAAAGACAAAAGAGCAATGGCACTTCCGTTTGTTTTAGGAATTGTCACTTTTGTCATCGGTCTTGTCGCTACGCTCATCTCATATGCCGTATTTCAGTCTAGGTTAATTACAAAAAACATTGAGTCGACGGAATCCTATCAGAATGCCGTTCAGTCGATTAATGCGACGATTCACGTCATTGTCAGGGAAAAGAATCTTGATCCGACTTTTTTAACAAATCTCGCCAATTATATGGGCGTAACCATCACTTCATACAGCCCGACGGTCTGGGTCATTTCTGATACTGTTTCTGATACTTTGGTTGTTAAAAGCTATATTTCTGGTACTGATGCTTCAATTTCCGTTGTTAATGAGCAGTTCGCTTTCACAGGGGAAGAACTAGATTATGTTCAGAACACGTATATCACTGCAGAATCATTACTATATAATTATGTCTCGCAGTTTCTTAAATCGATTGATCCGACATTAAATCCGCCGCTCGAATATACCAATTATAACGCTGTCTTTTCTACGTTGAAGAATGATTACTCCACTTTTTCTTCTTCGAGCATTAATCCGGTATTTCTATATTTCACTTCAGCTACGCAGTCATTACCAGGCTATTCGAGTCTAAGCTCACATATATCTTCAAATACGCCGATTACTAATAATCGCTTTGTTAGCGGAAACGTTACCGTCGGTAATAACGCTACTTTAGAGGTAGCGGATGGCAATGTTTTAGTTATTGACGGCAGTCTGACGATGAATCAGGGTTCTACCATCAAAGGCGTCGTTTTGGTTAATGGCAATGTCAGCATTAAAGAAAAGCGCGGATCGATTCAGACGGTTGAAGGAACCATCTACTCAGATGGATCAATCAGTATGTCCGGTACTACTTACCTAGGTCCAGTAAGCCGACCGTCGTTTCTAATTTCCACCGGATCAATCACGATTGGAACGGATTTATACGGATACGGTTATTTGATTGCGGATTCGACCAATATTGGCTGGTTCGATGACGTTTCGTTAACTGGCGGAATTTATCCTTATCCGTCGTCGTGGTTGTTATATACAGTAGTATCGCCGAATACTGAACTCGATGAAAACAGTCTATTAACTTATGGCATAGCGGCAAGTATCACTGATCCTACAACAAGTGTCGTCGATAATTTTACATTCACCTCTCCGAAATAATAATTATTAACAAAACAAAAAAGATGCGATCAATTTTCGCATCTTTTTTTGTTATCTATTTATTCAGCTGCTAAAGAAATATCTTCAGTAATAGGAATCTGTTTTTTTCTAACTTCTCCTGCTTTAACCAATCCTTTATTCATCAAAATGGTTAAGCCCATAATCATCATTACAAATCCGGAAATTAACATTAACCATTCAATCGCAATATAATCAGCCAACGGCCCAAAGAACAGCATTCCTAAAGGCATTGCCGAACTATTAATCATCCCGAGAACGGAAAATACTCTTCCCATATAATCTGGTTCAACTTTTTCCTGAATCATGACGATTGCAGGTGTATTATAAAATGGCAGGTTCAGCCCCATAAATACCATTACTGCAATGTAAACCCAGAAACTGCCGACGATGCCGAATAACATTGTTGAAAGACCCATGAAAGCTAAAGAAAATACCATCGTATAAATCCGGTTTTTAAATCCTCCCCATGCTCCAACAATCAGTCCGCCCACCGTCATTCCAGCAGAAAAAGCAATTTCAATTGCTGATAAACGCCAAACTTCATCACCAAAACGTCTAACAACCTGTAAGGGAGACAAGAACGCAGCCGGCGCGACGAAGAACATGACGATAGCGATATAAGTAAAAAACGGAATTAAGAAATGATGGCTTTTAATATATTTAAGCCCCATTTTTATATCGAATAGGTAATCAATCTTTGCGTTTGAATCATGTCTTATTGGTTTTGGGATTTTAACTAAAAACAGTAAAGAAGCAATCGCTAATGCAGCGGTAAAAAAGTCAATCGAGAAGATAACTTCTAAAGATGTAAAGGTTAGTAATGAAGCGCCAATGATCGGTGCTATCACCATCATTGCCGACTGAATTCCCTGTGAAACCCCCTGAACTCGCATTAATTTATCTTCAGGTACGATTTGCGGATATACCGAACTTACTGAAGGTTGATGAATCGCTTGACCTAATGATCGGAAAACCGATACGACGAAAAGCAACCAAATCTCACGATAACCAAACATAAAAATAAAGGCGGTTATCAAAGTTAGTATTGCAATAAAGGCATCCGCAACAATAATCAGTGACTTACGGTTAAAACGATCTGCCCACACTCCGGCAAAAGGCGCTAATATTAATCCAGGAACAAACCCGCAGAGAATCGAAATCGTCATCATTATCCCCGACTGGGTATTTAAAGTAATATACCACATAATCGCATACTGGACAAATAAAGAACCAATTAACGATATCGTCTGACCAGTTATAAAAAAAGCTATGTTACGCTTCCAGTTATTCATAAAATATCCTCCAATGGTACGCTATTAATTATATAAAAAAACAGCCGGATATTCAACTTATCCGACTGTAAAGAATCGATATAATAAAAGCGAGATAACAATGACTGCATAAGGAATAAAACTATAGATATTTTTCTGTAATGTGTCACGGAATTGCGTTTTATCAGGAAGGATTAAATAAATCCCGAGTGACTCAAAAATAATAATCCCTAAAAATAACAGGTATAGGTAGAAGACGTTAGAAAATATCGGATAAGTCGTGAGCGCCTGGACCATGATTAAGGAGGAAGGAATCATTGTGATTAACTGAATAATCAGTATTTTTTTCTCAATCCTGTTATTGACTTTTAGAAAATTAATAATCAGAAAACGATGAAGAAAATGAATGAATAAGTAAACAAATCCAAATAATCCTACTAAAAATACGATAAAAACCCGTTTTGAAGTTAATTGAATAACATTTATATTATTCTGAACTGAATCATAATTTAGCACGATATCCTGTTTTTCAAACTTATTCAAAGTGGGAAATTCGATTATTTCACTTTCAGCGGTTACTTCACCATTATCATTAACTTTAACGATTTTGAAGGATGTTACGAAATAGAGAGGATTACCATGTCCATAAAAAATATAGCTGAACGGATTGATTTGAACATGATACGATGCATCAGTAAAATATGCTAAATAGCTGATCCATAACGAATCATTAAGATATGAATATTCGGCATAATCGGGATGAATACTGATAAAATTCTCATTGACTATTAAATGATCAGTCCCGTTGATAAACTGATTAGCGGGGATTAAAAGATCAAAATATCCGGTAAAATTTCCTTCATCTTCCGGACTCATCTTTATCGTTATGTCAAGCGGTTCATTATAACTGACGCCTTGAATCGAAGGCAGAAACCCTAAAAAAGAGAAAACCAATACGAATAAAAAGATCATTAGTTTTTTTATCACAATATCTCACCTATATTCTGATTAAGATTATACATCTCAGATAAATAAAATAATAGTATAATAAAAAAACGGCTGAATTATTCAACCGTTTCTTGCTTTATCTTGGTTACTGATTATTCTTTTTGATTAAAGCTTCAACTTTTAAAGCGACTGCTCTTGGGGTTAATCCAAAGTGTTCATAAATCTTCGATGAAGGAGCAGATAAACCAAACGTGTCGATACCAATCGTCAGACCGTTTAATCCAACATATTTGTACCAGCCAAGCGTTGAACCCGCTTCGATTGAAACGCGGTTGATAACCGCTTTCGGTAAAACATATTCCTGGTAATCTGAAGATTGTTTCTCAAACAATTCGATACATGGCATTGAAACAACTCTGACATCAATACCGCTTTCTTTTAAATCTTTCTTGACGTTAATCGCAATTTCGACTTCTGAACCAGTCGCTATTAAAATAGCATCTGGTACAATCTTTTCACTATCGGATAAAATATATCCGCCCTTGAAATAATCTTCATTATTATGTGAATACTGCGGTAAATTTTGTCTCGACAATGCGATACATGTCGGTCCTTTGCCTGATAAAGCATCAATCCAAGCCGCTGCGGTTTCTACCCCGTCGGCCGGACGCCATACTTTCAGATTCGGAATCGTTCTTAATCCGGTTAACTGTTCAATCGGCTGATGTGTCGGGCCATCTTCACCAACGCCAATAGAATCATGTGTAAGAATATAGGTCACTGGAATATTCATTAATGCGCTCAAACGGATTGCATTCTTCATGTAATCGCTGAAAATGAAGAAAGTCGCACAGTAAACATTCAGTCCGCCATGTAAATACATTCCATTCGATACAGCAGCCATCGCATGTTCTCTAACACCAAAGTGCATGTTAGAACCTTTCCGGTTTTCAGTGCTGAAATCGCTGCGTTTTTTCATGTTCGATTTATTAGAAGGCGCTAAATCGGCGCTCCCACCGATAAGATTTGGGATAATATCGGCTAATTTATTCAATACCGTACCGGAAGTGTTTCTGGTTGCGTCAGGTTTATCAAACTTGAAAAGGTCAGGATAATTTTTTAAATTAGGAATATCGTTATTAACCCATTTTTTGAATTCAGTCGCTAATTCTGGATAAGCTTTTTCATATCGATCAAACAGGTCGTTCCACTGATTTTCTGCTTCCTGACCTTTTTTCGCAAGCTTTTTATAATGATTATAGATTGGCTTCGGAATTTCAAAAGGAGCATGTTCCCAGCCAAAATAAGCTTTAGTCGCTTCAATATTACTCCGTCCTAATGGTGCACCGTGACAGGCTTCTTCTCCCTGAAGTGGAGAGCCGTAGCCAATAATGGTTTTACAAACGATTAATGACGGTTTTTCATTTTGTGATTTCGCTTTTAATATTGCTTTATTGATTTCACGGATGTCATTACCATCTTTAACATAGATGACATTCCATCCAAGTGCTTTATGTCTTAAGCCGACATCTTCACGGAAGGCGATATCAGTATCCCCTTCAATTGAAATTTCGTTATCATCATAAAAAACAATGAGTTTTGATAAATTTAACGTTCCGGCT
Organism: uncultured Caryophanales bacterium; assembly: GCA_937928185.1. Taxonomy (GTDB): domain Bacteria; phylum Bacillota_I; class Bacilli_A; order Izemoplasmatales; family Hujiaoplasmataceae; genus UBA5603. Next base: position 1,538 of record CALEZX010000106.1, on the reverse strand, counting down.
AAAGAAGCAGCTTCATTTGTAATACCTTCCATCATACAGCCGTCGCCAGCGATAGCATAAGTGTAATGATTGACAACCGGATATCCTTCTTTATTAAAATGGGAACTTAAATAACTTTCCGCAATCGCCATACCTACTGCATTAGCATATCCCTGTCCTAACGGTCCGGTCGTGGTTTCGACACCAACTGTGTGGCCGTATTCAGGATGACCTGGCGTTTTCGAACCATACTGACGGAATTTTTTGATTTCTTCTATTGATAATCCATATCCGAATAAATGGAGTAGCGAATAAAGAAGCATCGAACCGTGTCCTGCGGATAAAACAAAACGGTCGCGGTTAAAAAACTGCGGATTTTTTGGATTATGAACTAAATGATCAGCCCAAAGCGTATAAGCAAGAGCAGCTGTTCCGAGGGGTAAACCCGGGTGACCGCTGTTCGCTTTTTCAATAGCTTCAACTGATAACATTCTGATGGCATTTATTGCTTGTAACTGGGTATTTGTCATAAGATATCCTTTCAAAAAAGTATAATTAATGCGAATCCAGAAATAATTATATCATGATATAACCAGAATTTCCATGATTCTTTTTTTCATAAAAAATGGTATTTACGGATTTCTTTAACAGCGATTATTGTAAAGACTGATACTTCATAATGATTTGTTCGGCGGTCTTCATTCCGTCCATTGCCGCCGACATAATGCCACCGGCATAACCGGCACCTTCCCCCATCGGATATAAACCTGATATATTCGATTGGTGTATTTCATCTCTCACAATACGGACAGGGGACGACGAACGTGTTTCAACACCAGTCATGATGGCATCACTGCTTGCAAACCCTTTAAGTTTCTTATCAAAATCAAGCAATGCCTTTTTTAGAGTATCGGTAATATAGGCTGGAAAAATATCAGTCATCTTCACCCAAGTTACTCCCGGTCGATACGAAGGAATGACTATTCCTGAGTTCTGAGTTAATCGATTCTTTAAAAAATCACCGACTTTTTGCGCAGGAGCATAATAATTACTACCAGCAAGTTTAAAAGCTAATTGTTCAAAATGACGTTGGTAATCGATACCGGCAAGCGGATGATCGGATGGAAAATCAGCAGGAGAAACATTCACCAGCAGTGCTGAATTGGCATTTTTACTATCACGTTTGTTTTCACTCATGCCGTTGGTAACGACGCCACCTTTTTCTGAGGTTGCACAGACGACATACCCGCCTGGGCACATACAGAATGTATAAGCACTTCTCTGGTCGTCATGAAAACTTAATTTATAATCAGCCGCTCCTAAAGCGGGATGATTGGCGTATTGTCCATACTGAGCTTCATTAATGAGAGCCTGCGGATGTTCAATTCTAACACCAATCGCAAAAGGTTTCGGAGTCATTATGATATTATTATCATAGAGCATTTTAAATGTATCACGGGCGCTGTGACCTATCCCTAATAAACAGGCATCCGTTAAAATCTTTTCTTTGTGAAGATCGGAAGAGCACACGTCTGAACTCCAGTCACGGCAAGTTATCT
>CALEZX010000105.1 GCA_937928185.1 uncultured Caryophanales bacterium | reverse complement strand
TTCTGGAAATTTGCATTCTTGTTTATATTTTTCACCAAATAAATATTCACATTCAGGTGCTCTACATTTAGGCCATTCAAAATATCCAAAATCGTGAAAAATTTCTGCACCTCTTATAATTCGCCCTTTACCTTTAAAATATTCAGGTGGATTTTCTTTTTCAATTTTTTTAAAATATTTATCAAATACACCTTTAATTTCGTTTTCAAATTCAGAAGTAAGTGTATCATCCTTTGTCTTATCAAATACATATTTAACTATATCTTCTTTACACTTTTCGAGAACACCTCTTTCAACTTTATTATTAAACATAAATACACTACTCCTTTAGCTGCTTGTTATAGTATCGGTTGAACCAGTTACTATTACTCCTTTTGGACAACCGCAAACTCGATCTGTTCTTCTTGCAACTCCATTATTATTTGCCATCACAGTTCTAGAACAAGTACATATTGTACCAACATGACAACCTAAAACAGGATCAGTACATCTTGCTGTTTGTAGATTATTTGTATTTGTATTACTTGAACCTTTAATTATCACTCCAACCCAAGGAACACATGGAATCGGTGGATGACAACAACAAATACCAACTGCAATATCAGTTAATCTAGCTGTTAATTCGTTAATGCCCATTTTTAGTCTTTCAGTGATTTAAATTCTTCTCGTTGTTTTCCAAAAAGAAATATATGATCTCTTGGTGTATATTTATAACCAGTTCTTAAACAATAATCAATTGTGTCTAAACAATTTTGTCGATAAACATTATTGAAATCTGGTATATCATATGATGGTGTTAAAGGAGACATAATCATTGGTATTATACACATATTAAATTCTTTGATAAAACAATCAATTTCTTTTTCAAATTCTTTTGAATAAACAAATTTAATATTACTGTTTGTTATAGGATTATATATACAATTTGCAATAGCTGTACTTATTTCATCTTCGATTACATTTACAATTGTTTCAAATACTCCATTATATAGTTTTTTATATTCATGTACTTTCGGACTTATATTTAATTGTATGTATTTTTTATAATCATAAATAAAATCGAAGTTTCTATCAAACATAGTTCCGTTTGTTTCAATTTCAAAAAGATTAAAAAGTCCTAATTCAGTAGTGATATTTATAAATAATTTCATAAATGGTATATTTAAAAACGGTTCACCACCAGTAAAAAGAACAGTTCTAATATTTCTATTTTTTAGAAGTTTTTCCGAAATATATTCAATATATTTATATATATTATTTTCATTAACAATAAAAGGTGTTGTACTATTTTTTATCTTATCAAATTCTTGACAATTTGTTTTTTCATTTGTCCATGAGGTATCACAAAAACTACAATTTAAATTACAACCATTAAATCTTATTAGTAAAATAGGTCGTCCAATACCAATACCTTCGCCTTGAATTGAGATTAATGTTTGTGTGATTATTGATTCCAATGTTGACGACCTTTCTAAAGATTATTAACAAATCCAGATTGTTTCAAAAAATCAACGGTGATATGTTCTGGAATATCTTCATAAGAACGAAGAATTGTTCCGTCTTCAGCAGCAATTTTCATACAACAGCAATAGAGATTATTATCAGGATCTCGATGACCCCAATTTGACTGTTTATATATATTTACATCTTCTTTATCAGTTCTAGAAACAAATATTGATTTATTTTTGCTGATTTTCCAATTTACACCGTTGTGGACAAATTTCATAAAAAATCTCCTAAAAATATGTGTACCCGGCTAGGTTAGTAACCGGGTACAATTGTTAGTTAGATAAGTCTGCTGGAAACTTAATTAATTGAATGAATTTATTCATTAAATTATTAAATGTTTGTGGATCTCTGCCTTTTAACCACCAATCATGAAATGCATAACAGTATTGAAAGTTTAGAAGAACTTGATTTAATCGATTCTTAAAAATATAAGGAAATTGACTTTCAAGTTTAACAAAGATAGGTATAAATAGATTTTTAAATTTATTATAATTATTTGATTCTATAAATAAATCAACAATTTTATATTTATCGATACAAGAATCAATAATAACATCAAACATCTGATGTTTAATTACTTCTAATGTACATAATAATGAAGTATCTCCTATTTTTTCATTATTAACTATATTATTTAAATTTTTTACTATTTCTTTATTTGCGAATTCATTTTCTATTAAAAGATGAAATTCATTAATTAATTTATGACTATAATCATAAAGAATTTGATTTTCTTTTATAATTATACTTTTCAGTTCTCTTATTTTAAATAAACCAGCAATAGTATGATGAACTGTATCAAATGTTATTTTTATTGATGATTTTCTATTTTTCAAATAGTGGTTATTAAATAATCGATCTAGAAACCCCATCAGTATTCTATCATGTATACCATATATACCTAATAAGTGTAATATACTTTCAAATTCTAGATTTTTATTATATATAATATTTGCGATTTGAAAACTTGTTGCTATAAAAGGACTAAAATTAATTCCTGTAAGACCTCTTAAACCAACTTGACCACCTATTGCAAAATTTTTTAGATCATTATCAATACCATAAATATTATTATAACAATCACACCAAATTTTATACTGTTTAGGAGTTTTGAATTGCCAAACAAATACAAATTTATCATATAATTCTTTTTTATTGTCCAAGATCTCTTTAGACTTTTCACATGATAAATAGTTTTGTTTTTTAATATATTTTACATTATTATAATCAGGATATTTCAATAAAATGGGTATGTCTAAACTTAGAATGTAATCACAATTATCTGATGCGTAATTATCTAAATAATACGTATAACACTCAATAAATTTAGACATATCCCTAGGAGAAACATCACCAACAATAATACTATAACCACCAGAATCAATAAACCATTTTTTATTTTTAGTGTTTTTTAAAAACTTTTTTCGAAGATTTTCAATATTATTAGCAGTTTTAATTAATGTATTTAAACCAAATGCGGTTTGTCTTAAACCGTCAATAAGACTTATTAAATAAAAGTCAACATATTGATTTAAAACATTAATTTCATGTTTGCTAAAATTAAATTTTGTTAGAGTATGTGTATAAGTAAACATTTAACTATTAAATGGATCAAGATCACCAAATACTTTTGAAAAACTATCAGTGACTGTTGTTATACTTTTATTTGTTGTTTCATCTTCGACAAAAGGATTTTCAGGTGTTGTTTGAATTGGACGCTTTTGTTGAAATTGTGGTTTACTTTGTTCTGATCGATTACTTTTTACAAAAATTCCTTTATTAGCAAAATCAAATTCTAATTCAATGCATTTTTCAGCAATGATTCTTAAAACACGACTTATTGAAAATGCTTCATATGGTGTCATAAAAATCGGAACTTTATTATCACCAGATGAAAAACTCATTGTTATACTTGATTTCCCAGATTTCGGATTTGAAAACATATTTAATTTCATAGCTTTTTTGTTATTATTTCCAGTACTATATTGACTTCTGCTCATATCTGCAAATATTTCAAAACCACCAAACGTATCCTCGTAATTTTTACCTTTACCTAATGAGTACTGTTCTAATGCAAAACTTAAAGAAATCGCTTTTTCAGCTTCAACTTTAAATGTAATTGAACGATTATTATCATATGATCGTCCAGTAACAGATGAATCTGTTTTTACACTTGGTACTGCTTTAATAAACATGAAAAACTTAGAGTGAAAATCTTTAGGTTCTGTATCTTCAACTAAACTAATTGTGAAAATATTAAAACCGGCAAAATTACGATTAATTACATTATTTAGAGCCATTAAAATCATTTCTCCAATTAAAATCTAAACATCAATGTGAATTAAGAAATCAGGTGGGATCATATTAAGAAGTTGTAATACTTCTTCTTTTTCTTTTTCACCATCATTCTTTAACATTTCCCAATTTAATGCAAGTTGACCGAAAGGTGTTGTTAAATTCTCAAATTTAGATCTCATTGCCGATAACCAAATTTTTACATTTGCTAAACACAGTTTTTTAAACATTAAATGATATTTATCAGGTTCTATAGTCATTAATTCTTCATGTACTGTATTATATTCCAAAATACCAACAAATCCGATATCAAAATCAAAAACTAGTATATCAGGTGGTAAAAATTCCCAAGTGTTCGCTGGTTGCATACTTTTAACAAGATCAGTATAACTATTTAATATAATAGTATCCATTGCTTGTTCTGGATTTGATATTAATGGTGTAAATATTTCAACAAGATTATAGTTATTTGAAAAATAAAAATTTAAAATATCAATTATGTATTCTTCATAAACAAGAGGAATCTTGTATTGAAATAATGGTTGTCCAGGCGTATGTGAAATTAAATGACTATTATCAATTGCCTTGAATTTTTTTCTAGGTGCGTATTGTGAAAAGAAAGGTAAAATTTGTTCTCTTAAATCTTTTACCATTTCATCATCTGAAATTTCGAGTTTATTTAATGGCGCACCTAAATTTCTTTTGATATAATTTAATACATCGTTCCAGCTTTGTGCCATTTTAATATTCCTATTTTTGGAGTATTTTATTAAACATATCTAATGCAACATCAGTAATTGCTTGTTGTACTTTACTATCTCTTCCAGATCCAACAAAATCTTTATTTTTTTCTTGATTAGTCAGACCTTCGATCATTATTAAATGATAATTTTCTTTAAACTTATTATAAAATTCTGAAAACATATCATCATCATTTTCTGATTTCATTACTGGAACTATATCAAGAGTATATCCCAAAACATCAAAGATTTGAGAAAGAACACCAATACCAAAATTTCTATTTTCGTCCTCAATAAATTGATTAAACATTGGTAGTTTTTGTTGACCTAGTACAATACTACAAATTTGAGATTTTGTATAACCATCATTGATTAATTGTTTACAAAAATTTCTCAATTCTTCATTAAGTTGAATGTAATCCATTAATTTCTCCATCAGATTTAATTAAAAAATTCGATTGGGATTCTCTTGATTTGTTCATCGAAATCAGTTAGTCTTAAATTATTTATTACTAAATCCATATTATCTATAATTATTTTCGGTTCTTTTATTTGTCTTAATCCATCAATATTCGTTGGTAAATTATAATTAGTAATTAAATCAACCGCTTTTGCAGGGCCTAATCCTTTTATACCATAAACACTATCTGATTTATCACCAGATATAGCTAAAATTAATGGTATGTGTTTTGCAGTTAAAAAACCTCTTTTAAATTTTTCATAAATATAAGATATACAATCTTCATTTCCAAATATTTTACTATACTTGCTTTTTACTCCTTTACTAGGTTTAAAACCAGAAACAATTTGATATGTATTATTAAATTGACATGTTTGGAGTAAATCTTTATCTTTACTTAATATAACATTTAAAACGTCTGAGTCTTGTGTATCAAATAAATTGTGTCTAATACAATAATGAGGTATTAAATCTGCTTCATAATCTTTTAAATAAAAACATCTTGCAATCTCAGGTTTTGCATTATACTGATCGTATATTTTTTGGAAGTAATACTTTTTAATAGCTCTAAATAATTGAATGTTTTCTACTTCTACTTGCAAATTATCTAACGAGTTTTTATTTTTATATTCTGTTTGTAAAGTTCTATTTTGAAAACATCTACCGTCGTCAAAAAAAGTTACAAAATAAGGATCAAATTTTTTGAACATATTATATAAATTAATAAGATATTCACGATATTCAAAAATAAGAATATCTGAAATTTTACCTTCAGTAGCATATCTACCAACTTCCATTAATACAACATCACGATTATAAAAACCAGTACATATTGATTGCAAGTCGAAAAAGAAATTAATCTTTTTCATTTTTAATTGGTTTAAAATATTAAAGATTAAATTGTATTCAAAACTATACTTTAAATAATATTTCATCAAGCTCCTTTTGCAAGAAATTAAAAATAAAAGTATACATTATATTTATTTCTATACAAAAAAAGAAATTATTAAAACATAATATTAATTTGTCGTGGTTGTTGAATGATCATAACAACTACTATCCGGCTCGACTGTTTTAAAATGAAGTGTGCATGATTTATCACTATAAAATCTACATGATGAACAAGTTTTATTAGTCATATCCCTATAATACTCTAACATAATTGCTTTAGATGTATGACGAACTGTTCTTTCATTACCTTCTTTATAAAACATATTTGTTATAGTTATCGGAGTATATAAATATTCTTGTGGGTTATTAATATTAAGATTATATAATCTTCCGAATTGTAACCAATCACAAAAACAATTTGTTGTTTGTATGTAACTTAATTGTTTAACTCTATTTTCAACAAATGTTTTATATCTTTTTAATCTGTCAACCGCTTCTTTTTTGTTATCAGGAACATATATAATCATTGACTTTTGTCTTTTTGAATCATTAGTTTTTTGAAAATTTATAGTCGGTTCAATAACTGATGTTTTTCTATTATTATTTATTTTATAATCACTATTTTTTGTAACACTACTGATAATTGGTTGATATAATACTTCTTTTTCTAACACATCTATTTTATTAAACATATATTTTGTTTTAAATATAAAAGAATCATATCCTTGAGTTAACAATCTAAATGTATCTGAATAAGGTATTTCTTTTATTATAGATGATGTAAATACTGTGTCAAAATATTTAGTAACGTCAAACTTTAAAAAATTTGAGTTTTTAGCGTTTAAATTAATGAGATGTCTTGCTATTAATCCAGAACATTTATCATCGAGACAAAAATCATCAAAAAAATAAAATGCAACATCTTTAAGAGCTTTTTTACTATATAATAAAATATCAGAGACTTGTAAATCATTATTAGACGTTAGCAATAATTCTTCATATTTATATTCATTTTTTACGTTGTCAATACCTATATGATTGCTCCAAAATGCATTTTCACCATACCTATCTTTTATTTCTGATTCATAATTTGTTAATACTTCAAATGCAGTTTTGTTATTTAATTTCTTATTATAATTATTTTTTATTGAAAGATCATATAAAACATGATCTACAAGTGTTAGGATAACCTCAGTATTAACATCTGTTAAATTTAATTTTAAACCACCCATACCGTTTGTTACACTAACACATCTATATAATTTATGATGAACTAGTTTACTACGTTCATCATTATTTGTTTCGCCTTCATGTTTCACACTATATATAAATAATTCTAATTGTGGCGTTGTTGGTCGTCCTATATCATTATACATGTGTTCGGCCCATAAAGATCCTACATTTACTTTTATCATCCAAAAAGATGCTTTTTTGTAAAATGGGGCTCTGACACATATACAAGAAATGACATCTGAAAATTCTTCACCACCAATAGATTTTAATACTATTGTATAACGTGGAATTTCAGCCATTAAATTATCCTTTAAAGAAATTTATAATCTTTTGAAGCATAGGATGATAAAGCAGAATCTAATTGTTGAACACGTTCAACAGCAGTTAAAATTTGTTCTCTTGTTAAAATTCCACCTTCTGATGGAACTCCAGCAACTGCTAACCAAATTGGAAATGATATAGAATGAATACCGGTAAATTTTAAACGATGATGTTTTTTACAAAGAACAACTAAATTTCTTAGATCATCAGGAGATTTAAGAACTGGTTCATCTTCTTCAAGTTCGTCAATCATTTCATGTAACACTTCTGGTTTTTCTGCTTGTGAAATATATTCGTCATCATAAAAAGAAATTGCTTTTAACATGTTAGTTATTTTTTGTTTTTCTAAAGCTTCCCAAAATGCCCATTCAAAAACGTGATGTACTTCTAATTCTTGTTGAGTAAAACAAACCCAACAAGGTGCTTTAATAATATTTTTAAGTAGATACTTATTATTTCTAAATAACGATGATTCTCTACGTTTATTATGTGCTGGTAGCCAATACTGTTCTTCAAAAGTGCCTTTTTTGAAATGTTCAATAAGATCGGCCATTTTTAGTAATCCTTAAATAAATTATTAATAAAAATAAGTTGAGCCCTATTTCTAGGGCTCGTTAGTTTTTTTAAATTATTAATTAATAACTGTCAGCATACATTTTATCGAATTTATTTTCTCGACAAATTTCAATGTTGATTAGTTCTTTTTTTCTTTTTTTCTTTAGTTTTTTTAATTTCTTTTTAGATTCGTAACTATCGAAATCGTCATCAAAATTTTTGTAGACTCTGTCTTTTAGTGTTTTGCTCATAATTGAATTGCGTTCTCTGGAGGTTTAATTTCTTTGTGAATTGGTAAGTTTTCAAAATCATCAACAACGTATTGCATTTTTACTACAACTGGTTTGATTGCTTCTTTATATTTATTAAACTCCTTTTGATTATCGAAATCACGATACCACCAAATACCACCTGGACGATGATAATCTTCCGAATAGAAAGTGTAATATAATCTATATATTTTCAATGTGATATTTCCTAATCGGTAGTATTTTTATCATTTCTTATAGATTTCATTATAGGTTCCCTCAAACTACCATCTTTTGTAATTTCTTTAAATTCCACCTCGATTATATTTGGTAATTCTTCAAGAAATTCAATTCGTTGGTTATCAGATAATCCAGAACCAACATGAACTGAAACTCCATTAAAATCTACAATTAAACCTCCAACTATGTCTTCATATTTAGATCCTTTTTTTCCATAATAAAACCCAGTAACTGGAAGATCAAGAGTATCTGTTGGTTTTACTTTGCACCAGTATTTTGATTTTTCTTTAAATTCATATGGGGAGTCGTATATTTTTATTACTACTCCTTCATCAATTCCTGGAATCCCGTTCTTTATTACATCTTTACTTAGTTCAACTATTTCTTCTTCATTATAATCACATTTAAAATGTTTGAGAAGATCTAGCCGGCAAAAATCATCACTATTAAAACAATTTTCTAAAATCTCATATCTTTTATTTAATGGATGTTTTAAAGTTGCAATATCAAATATGTGTAATTTAAAATCGCTATTGTCTACATTTTCAATTCTCCTTATTTGTGTCATTATTTTGTTGAAGTTTTTATCGCCAATAGCTTCACCATCAATTAAAATAGGGTATTCTAATTTATATTTATTATGTATTATTTTACAAAAACTAATTAAATCTTTATTAAAAACATCAAAGTTAGGATATTCTAAACCACTTCTCGATAAATGTTTTTCAACTTTATCTTCATAAACATAATTAATTACTCTAACACCATCTTTTTTAATACTGCAAAAGTATTCTTTATTTTTACTTAATTTTAGAAATTTTTTAATATTTTTTTGACATGTCATTATTTCAAAAATAGGTAGTTCTTTAATAAATTTACTAAATATACTTACACTAGCTCCACATTTTAAATCTTTATTTAAAATACGATTAACAATTTTATTTGTTTTATAATCAATACTTGATAAAACACTTATATTGTGTTTTAATTCATTACTAGCACCATTTAAAGTACTTAAATAATCTAAATATTTAAATATCATATCAACTTCTAATTCATAACCATGATCAGTTATAAATGATGCATTAGTAACATTATATTTTCGATTATAATCATATGTATAAATAACAACATCTTTAAAATATGGTAGAGATAAATAATTTTTAATTTTATTTTCTTTTGATAATCTAGAAGAAACAGATGCTATATCTTCTATTGCATCATAAATTTTATCTAATGAATTCATTTTTCAACAACTTTAACATCTAATAATTTAATATAGTCATAATAAAGAACAGGATCATTTTCAAATTCTTCTTTTTCAGATTCTTCAATATCTTTCATGAGATCTCCGTAATCTGGATACCACCTACTTTAGTAGGTGGAGGAAGATTATAACTATAACTTTCGATTATAATCTTC
>CALEZX010000104.1 GCA_937928185.1 uncultured Caryophanales bacterium | reverse complement strand
TCGGTATCCACACTATAACTGAAGATGATGGAGTATGAATATAATTTCCATAATTAGAAGAAACTTTAGAATTATATCCAGGTATTCTTAAAAAATTTTCTGGTAAATCTGATTCTGGACAAACCCCACAACCAAACCCATATGTTCCAGGAATACCAATATCATTATCTCTTTCAATAAATTTTGAATATTGAAATTGACCTGTTGAAGATAATGTTACCTGTGATAATTCACTAGGTAAATCATCTGTTACTTGCAATGTTGTAAATGCTATACTATTTGTTTCAATTTTATTTATATCTTGTTGAAAAATATTTTGTAATTTTATTTGTTTTAATTTACCTGAATCTGATTCCAATATATCTGATGTATCTAATATTAATATTTTATCAGTTTCTATTATTTCTTGTTTTTCATCTAATTGTGTTATTTTTTTATAAGGCATTAATTATATCCTTATTTTACTTTATTGGCTGCAAGATCTAAAATAACTTCGAATATTTTATTTAGTAAATCTCGCCGCCAAATAATATTTAATCTGATGTAAATACTAAAATATTTCCATTTTCATCTAAAAAGTTATTAAAATCTTCGTTTAATAAAAATATATCATTATCTTCTATAATAAAATCATAATCTATAAATATAACTCTATCTGAATCTTTTTGAATTACACTTGAATATACAGTATCTTCATGTATATACTCACATACATAATATAAATCATATAATCCCATAGAATTATAATCATCAGATGATAATCCTGGATATCTTTGACTTAAAAAATAATTTAATAATTCATCTAAATGATTTTTATAAATATAAACAAATTTTATATCTGGTGATATTGTTTCGTTTATAAATTCTTTAACATGTAAATTACGAGTTGAATTAATAATATTCATTAGTTCTCCGTAATCTGGATACCACCTACTTTAGTAGGTGGAGGAAGATTATAACTATAACTTTCGATTATAATCTTCCTCTAGTTAACGACAAATTTCTCCTATGATGTGGAGAACTTTTTCGTCTCCCCCGACTTGGCTTGTGATAGTACTGATTTTCGTTACCTACTAATCAGCAATGAGGATTGGTATTTGTAATACCGTTTACCTCCAGAGCAATGAGCTGGGAGTGGCACTCATCGGTGGATCACAAGTCAATCGTCTGTTCAACCCCATTAAACAATGGACATGTAACACTCGTTTTAGCGAGAATTACATGCCACTTACTTTAAGTAAGTGGTAGTTGACTTTAACAGGTTTTTCAATAACTGGTTCTTGTTTTTTCTGTGTTGATTTCTGCTTT
>CALEZX010000103.1 GCA_937928185.1 uncultured Caryophanales bacterium | reverse complement strand
AAATCAGCGTTATTTTTTACTTTAAGTTTGCTTTTGTATACCGGAAATTCTAGTTTTTCGATTTCAGTCATCCGGTCAATAACCGCTTTTTTAATTGGTTCCGGAATGACAGTTAACTCATTCGTTAAATGCTTCATCGAAAGGTGTGTGTATGCAACAGCGTCAATTTCAATAGCCATATTGAGATAATCTTTTTCAGTCTGTGCCATATCGGTCGGTGAAAAGAATTCAAATTCACGCTTCCACTGTTCAATTAATTCGGTTGATTCAACCGCTTTTTTCGGATGATTGATCCGGTCCCACTGATACGCATGACGGCTTTCATGAAATAAAGTGATAATTACTTCGTGTTCAGGTGAATCATAGACAAAATCTTTGTTAAAAATGATTTCATGGTCGATGCGGTTGTACATCGCGAATATTTCCATGAAAGTCTTCGGGAAAACACCAGTTCGGATTTCGCAGGGTTTGCGGTTCTGAAGTTTTGCAAGCTGGTTTTCAATCTGTTGTAAAGCAAAAATAGTAATCATTTATATCCCTCGTTATTATGTCGTTAAATCTTATTCGTTATTGATTCAGAAGAGCGTATTTTTTTTCAATTTCATCGACGATATGGCTGAATTCCTTCGGGTCGTTCATATCGTTGATTGGCAGCCACAATATTTTTTCTTCAGGAACACGGTAGTTTTTAAATATCCGGGTTAAAACATCATAATAATTAGCATAATGGAACGTTAAATAATCATGCTGATTCTGTTCGATTGCACGTCCGCGTTTTAATACATTATCAAAAAGCTGTTCGGTTTTTCTGACGATGACGATATGGAGTTCAACGTCAGGTAATCTTTTTAGATGTTCATCGGCGATGGCATAGGTTAAAGCCACTTCCATTGCGGTCATTGTTCCGTCGAGTCTTAAAAGTTCAGTAAAGACTAAGTTTGAAAACAGGGTAGAATCGCAGACAATGTTTTTGAGTTCTTTTGTTTTCCACATCATTAAGAATAAAGAACTGTAGAATGCATTTTGTGACAACATTGCAAAAGTTTGTTTGTCATTATAAAAATAAGGTAAATACTCATTTTTTTCTACCGGTTCTTCAAGTAAAGCACACTGATAATATTCTGAAAGTTTTTTAGAAAGTAAAGATTTTCCTGATCCAATCGGACCGATAATGCCAATTCTCATAAGCCACCTCGCAAATTTTTTTTAGTGAAATTGCACAACTACGAGTCAATTATAAACAAGAAACGATGGCTTGTCAAAGCATTTTGTCACTTATTTTTATTTATTTTTTCTAGATAAAAACCGATGAAAAGACCCAAAATTGACAACTTGAAAAAATACTTTAAAATCCCTTGTTTTAGATAAAAACAGTGATAAAACCTTCTATTCCACTATTTGCCGGAATATCTCTATTTTTGGCCGTAATTAATAAAAAAAGCAGAATTTAATCTGCTTGTCATTTGATAAAATCTATTGAAAATTCAATGGGGAAGTGATCGCTTGGATATCTTTGAAAAAATTGTTCAGTGATGATTTTAAATTGACTTTTTCTGAAATGATTTGTAAAAAAGCCGTAATCAATCGGATCACCTTTTGTTTCTCCTGTGAACTGATGATAGGTTGCATGAGTTATTTCATTTTCATAAATTGATGAAAGAACAGAATGTCCGATTCTTGATTCTTTGATTAAACTAAGAACCGGTTTTTCAGGCGTTGCATTGAAATCGCCGACGAGGATGCAGGGAAATTTCTTCATCGAGACTCTTGAATTAAGGTATTTTATTAATACTTCCATTTGTTTCTTCTGAACGGTTTCGTCGGCGTAATCCAGATGGGTATTCACGAATCTGAACATCCGCATCGATCCCCGTTCTTCAAAAGTCGCTATTGTGGCAATCCGGTTAAAATGTGAGTCAGGAAATTTCGAAACCATATATAACGTATCAGAAAGCCAAATGGTTTCACTCGTCAGAAGCCTGACGCTCTCAAGATTAAATATCACAGGGTTCATTTCACCGTTTTCATCTCTCGCAATACCGGTAAATCCATAACCCGGACATAAAGCGATTAAAGATTTTAACATAGACATATTCGGTTCTTGAAGACCAACAACCGAATATTTCCCGGAGTTAATGACTTCTGCGACCGCTTTTAAACGATGATTCCAGTCGTTAACGCCGTCGCTTGATAAATCAATCCGAACATTAAACGTCAATAGTTTCATCATAAATCCTCCTAATTATTATGGAAAGATTCAATTAAGTTATTACGAATAGTCCAAAGTTTATCCGATAAGTCAACGTAGTATCTGTGAGGATTCGCAAATCGCTTAACTTCATCCCACATTGTATTTAACTCATGAGCCAGATGTTCCCTGGCTTCCTGAATTGTCAAAGGTTCTTCGATAATCTGACCATTTTTGATGATTAAATTTAACCGCTTTTCTGAAGTAAAATCGGTAATGGTTTTTCGTTTGTGGATTAAATTAGGATCAAATATTTCCAAAGGTTTTGTTTCGTCGATGATTTCATCATGGACCGTCACCAAATCAGCGATGGCTTTCTTCGATTCTTTATCGTATATTCTGTATATTTGTTTAAAATGCGGATTCGTCATTTTTTCTGGATTTTCCGAAATCTTGATTTTAGGTTCGATGACGCCATCTTTTTCCGTCGCGACCAATTTATAAACGCCGCCGAAAACCGGTTCCGATTTAGCGGTTATTAAACGTTCGCCGACGCCGAAAGAATCAATCTTCGCACCCTGGACCAGTAATTCGGTGATTAGCCATTCGTCTAAAGCGTTTGAAACGACGATTTTAACATCCTGACAGCCCGCATCATCAAGTATTTTCCTTGCTTCTTTCGAGAGATAGGTTAAATCTCCTGAATCGATTCTTATTCCTGCAGTTTTGATTCCCTGTGGCCATAATACCGTTTTAACGGCGTGAATGGCATTAGGAACCCCACTTCTCAAAACGTTATAGGTATCGACCAGAAATGTAGCATTATTCGGATAGGTTTTCGCATAAGCGATAAAAGCTTCTTTTTCAGACTGAAACATTTGAACCCACGAATGAGCCATCGTTCCCAACGCTTTGATTTGGAATAACTGATCGGCTTTTGCCAAACTGGTTCCCTGAACGCCGCCAATATAAGCTGCTTTTGCCCCAGAAACGGCTGCGTCGATACCATGGGCTCTTCTGGCGCCGAATTCCATCACTGATCTACCTTGAGCGGCTCTGACGACTCTAGACGCTTTGGTCGCAATTAACGACTGATGGTTCATTTGTAATAAAAGATAGGTTTCTATCAGTTGCGCTTCGATGATATTTGCCCGTACAGTCAGTAAGGGTTCATTCGGAAAAACGACGGAACCTTCTTTGACCATCCAGATGTCTCCGGTGAATTTGAAAGATTTCAGATAATTTAAAAAACGTTCCGAAAAAATTTGTTTATTTCTTAAGTAGTCGATATCTTCTTCGGTAAACCGTAAGTTGATGATATAATCGACGACGTCGCCCTGACCGCAGGCAACCGCATAGCCACCGCCATCGGGGATGGTGCGGAAAAAGAGATCGAAGTAGGCAATATCATCAGCTTTATTAGCTTCAAAATAGCCTGAAGCCATCGTTAATTCATAAAAATCCGCAATTAATGCTTCTTTCTGATGGTCCATAATTATCCCTTTATTTCAATATGTAATGCTTTCATAACTTCTAAAGCTTTTTTATGTAATTCAAAATTAGGTCCTGAAACGGCATGTTTATCGACATAAACATGGGCATCAGGTAACGCTGATTTTGCCAGTATAGCGTTGGACAAAACGCAGATATATGACACTAAACCACAAAGTTCAATTTCGTCATAACCCTGTTCTTTTAAGGTTTCTGCGAGTTCTAAGGAACCAAAAGTGGTCTTTTCGATAACTTTCCGGGCAATGGTTAAATAATTGCCAACCCTTCCGTAAAGTTCATGACCCTGAGTCCCTTTGACGCAATGAAGAACGGGTAAATTTTTTCCTTCTTCGCTTTGAAGATAGTCATTATTGTGTGTATCTATAGTGAAGAATATTTCGCATCCCGACAAAATGGCTTCTTCAATTTTCTTAACAATCACTGGTTCTAATTTTTTTGCATCGTTGAACCCTAATGTTCCTGTAACGAAATCATTCTGAAAATCAACGATGATTAAACATTTCCGCATCTCAATCACTCCTCGTCTAAACATTTTCATTATATCATAATCATCGCTGATTGCTCAAAAAAAAGTCAAAAAAAACTTCCGTTTTTATCCGGAAGCTTTATTAATTAATAAACCTGTAATTTTTCCTGTTTAGTTAGGACTCTTAATGTACCTTCAGCCAACGCCCGCATTTCATCCTCACCGGGATAAACGAAGACGTTCTGGATTGGCGTTACATAGTTTTTAATCATTTCGATAAATGACTGATTATAAGCTAAACCACCCGTTAAAAGAATGCCGTCAACTTTACCGGAAGCGATAAAATACATCGCACCGATCTGTTTTGCGACCTGATAAGCCATTGCCTGCATGTAAAATTCAGCGACTTTATCTCCGGCATCAATTCTTCTTTTTATTTCTAAACCGTTAGCGGTTCCCAGATAACTGATTAATCCACCTTGACCGGCCAGTTTTCTTTTTACTTCTTCAATCGTATACTTGCCGGAAAAACACATATCTACCAACGGGTATGTCGGCGTCGTTCCCGCACGTTCAGGTGAGAACGGTCCATCTCCGCCCAAAGCGTTGTTCACATCGATGACACGACCTTTTTTATGGAGACCAACCGAGATCCCTCCGCCTAAATGAGCGACAATCAACGTCATTTCATCATAATCCCTGCCCACGATTCTAGCATGCCGCTTAGCGATGGCTTTATGATTTAAAGCATGGAAAACAGAAGTTCTGTCGATTCCGGCTAAACCGGATACTCTGGCGATATCTTCCATTTCGTCAATCGAAACCGGATTGACGATGTAAGAAGGCCGGTGTAACGATTCAGCGAGTTCATAAGAAATGATTGCGCCTAAATTAGAAGCGTGGAATCCGTTTCTTCCCAATGTCAGGTCTTCAACCATCTGTTTGGTAACTAAATAAGTACCGGAGTTTTTCAATGGCTTTAACATTCCACCGCGTCCGACGAAGACATCGATATGTTCAAGTTTATAACGATGTTCGGTTAAAAAATCTAAGACCATTTGTTTACGGAAGTCTTTTTGTTCAATGACGTTACTGTAATTCTTTAAAACGTCGGTTTCGTGTTTTAAAACCTGTTCTTGGATTAACTTGTCATTGTTAAACAAAGCAACTTTCGTCGAGGTAGATCCTGGATTAATGACTAAGATTAGATAGTCCATGAGAATAGCTCACCGCCAATGCAATAGAGTTTAATTTCGTATCTGAATCGTCAGCTCGTGAAGTTAATACAATAGGCACTTTTGCGCCAATGATAATTCCTGCCGCTTTTGCAAGCCCCAGGAAGACGCTGGTTTTATAGAAGATATTGCCGCCATCTAAATTCGGGAAGACGAGAATATCGGCTTTACCGGCTACTTCTCCGCCTAATCCTTTATGGATGACGGATGCCATTGAAACCATGTTATCAATCGCAAACGGTCCGTCAACCAGATATTCTTTGGTAGGATGTTCGTAGTAATAGGCTTTAATGGCTTCTGCTTCGACAGTCGATAAAATCTTCGGATTTAATTTTTCCACAGCGGAGACTAATCCGACTTTCGGAGATTCATAACCTAATGCCTTTGCCAGATGAACTGCATTTTCTATCAACATGATTTTTTCTTCAACCGATGGCGAAATATTCATTGCGCCGTCAGTTGCGAATAAAACCCGGTCGAGATGCGGAAACGCAACCATGCCGACATGAGAAAGCAATTTACTTTTTTTAATTCCGTATTCGCTGTTGACAACACCTTTTAGTAATACTTTAGTATCGAGTAAACCTTTCATTAAAACGTCTGCTTTTTGCTGATTAATGAGATCCATCGCGATTTTAACTTCTTTTTCATCGTTGGTTTCGTCAATAATCTCAACAGGCATAAAAACCTGATTATATTCAAGCAGATTTATTATCTTGGCTTTATCGCCGATAAGAATCGGTTTAATCATCCCTAGTTTGGTCGCCTGACAAACGGCATCCATAACAAATTCATCGTCCGCATGGACGACTACCATTGTTTTTGGCTGCTTATTTAAAGCGAGATTAACTAAAGAGTCAAGATTTTTAAGCATGGATGTCTCCTTTATTATGAACAAAGTCAATGCCTTTTTGAATGGCCTGCTGATTAATTCCGAATAAATGTGCTTTCTTTTCTCCTAAGAACTTCTTAAGCATTTTCTCGATGATTTCAACTGAAAAAATCTGAGTTAAAGCAATATAAGCCCCCATAATAACCATATTAGCAACCTGAATATTGCCGAGTTCAAGCGCAATTTCATTTGCCGGAACGCCCACCATCTGAATATTTTCTAATGGACTAGGTTGGTTAATTAACGAAGAATTATAAAGAATAAGACCATCATTTTTAACGTTATTAAGAAACTTCGTTAAACTGGGCTGATTAAAAGCAATCAGATGTGTCGCTTTGCTGAAAACAGGCGAATTAATCTGTTTTTTAGAAACGATGACTGAACAGTTAGCCGTTCCGCCTCTGGTTTCGGGTCCGTAAGATGGATACCATAATGCATAAAGGTCTAATTCGGTAGCTGCATAAGCTAACAATTGACCGACCATCATAACGCCCTGACCGCCAAAACCGGCTATTTTTACGTTATATGTATCATTCATGTTGTTCACCTGCATCTTTAAATAATTTCAGGGGAAAAACAGGAATCATTGATTCTTCCACCCATTTCATCGCGTCGACAGGAGTTTTACCCCAGTTAACAGGACAGGTAGATAATACTTCAATTAAGGTGAACCCTTTTTTCTGAATCTGATATTCAAAAGCTTTTTTGATGGCTTTTTTCGCTTTCCGCACGTTTGCCGGATTGTGAACGCTCACTCTTTCCAAATAAGCGACGCCGTCGAGATGCTGCAGCATTTCAGATACTTTAATCGGATTTCCATGAAGATGTGAATCGCGTCCGAACGGTGATGTCGTCGTTTTCTGGCCGATTAATGACGTTGGCGCCATTTGTCCGCCAGTCATTCCGTAAATAGCATTATTAACAAAAATGACAGTAATGTTTTCACCGCGGTTAGCCGCATGAATCGTTTCAGCAATACCAATCGAAGCTAGGTCACCATCGCCTTGGTAAGTAAAAACAACGTTGTCCGGATGAATTCTTTTCACACCGGTTGCCACTGCGCATGCTCTACCATGAGCGGCCTGTTCCATATCAGCATTGAAGAATTGATAGGAAAATACGCTGCAACCAACCGAGGCGATGCCGACCGTATGATCAATAACACCGAGCTCTTCTAAACTTTCTGCGACGAGCTTGTGGATTATTCCGTGTGTACAACCTGGGCAATAAGATAATGGGTTGTCGGTCAAAACTTTTGATTTCTGATATTTAACTTCGTAATCCATTATTCGACCCTCCATTTTTCAAAATTCTGAACAGCAGATACGATTTCTTCCGGTTCAGGAACAACGCCGCCACTTCTTCCATAAAAAGCGATAGGGTGACGTCCGCGGTTAGAAATCTGAACATCCTGAAGCATCTGTCCTAATGACATTTCAGTGACTAATATCCCTTTACAGTTTTCGCCGATTTGATCGAAAGCCTGTTTAGGAAACGGCCATAAAGATATCGGACGGATAATTCCGACTTTTAATTTAGCCTGTTCAAGAATTTCGATTGCACTTCTAGCTACTCTTGACATGGTTCCGTAAGCAACGATAACGTAATCCGGATCTTCCATGTTAATCATTTCATAGCGTGTTTCATTTTGCATGACTAAAGCATATTTTTTAGCTAAACGCAGATTATGATCTTCTAATTCTTTTGGTTCAAGATAAAGCGAATTGATGACATTTCTGCGGCCGGGATGATTCTTTGTTCCGTTGGCTGCCCAATCTTTAGGTGGTAAAAAACGTTGTTTGACGGGACGGTCAAAGTCAACGGATTCCATCATCTGACCGATTAATCCGTCAACTAAGATCATGACGGGATTACGGTAATAATCGGCGATGTCAAAAGATTCTTTCATGGTATCAATGGTTTCTTGGATGGTTTCCGGAGCAAATACGATAACATGGTAATCGCCGTTTCCGCCGCCTCTTGTAGCTTGGTTATAATCTCCCTGTGAAGGTTGGATGGATCCTAAACCAGGTCCGCCACGCATAACTGAACAGATAACGCAGGGAAGCTGAGAACCGGCTAAATATGTAATACCTTCCTGTTTTAATGCGATTCCCGGAGAAGATGAACTGGTTAATACTCTCGCACCGGCACCGGCAGCGCCGTAAACCATATTGATGGCTGCGACTTCCGATTCGGCCTGAACGAATACTTTTCCGTGTTCGTTCATGTATTTTGCTAAATATTCAGGAACTTCATTTTGTGGAGTGATAGGATATCCGAAGAAAGCGTCACAACCGCCTTTAATTGCGGCTAAAGCAATAGCTTCATTTCCTTTCATCAAGACTTTTGCCATTATTTCATCACCTCCACGGTTATGACTGAATCCGGACACATCAGACCGCAAGTAGCGCAGCCAATGCATTTTTCTTCATCCGTGACGCGGATGAGGTTATAACCGGCTTTGTTTAATGTGCTTTTGTCTAAATACAGAATTTTCACTGGGCAGAAGGCAACGCAGACTCCGCAGCCTTTGCATTTCTCATAATCAAATGTTAATCTTCCTTTTGGCATTTTGTCCTCCTTAGAGCCAAGTTTTACGCAGATAAAGCGTAATCGGTAGCGTTTCGCCTGATAACTGAAGCGTTGAATCAATTAAATCAGCGCGAACTGCAGTATAGAGTATCGGTAATGACAGTCGTTTTGATACTTCGTTTACGACCTGATTACCATGGATGATATCGTCTTTTGTCGTATATTTTAATAAATGCGAATTATTGACTAATCCGGTGATTTTCATTCCTGATGAGCCTTCAATTGAATTAATCTGTCTGATAATCTGATCAGCGGTTTGGGTCTGTTCACGAAAAACGTTGATTACCATTAAAACATCGACGTCTTCGGAAACGTGCTCACTGAACTGTCTTAATATTAATGAGCCTGCATCATTGCCTCCCATGTCAAAAACGGCTAATTTATCGCTTTTCTGAAAGGGCAAAAAGATGTCCTTTGACAAGAAGGGCAAATCGCCGTAATTGCCATTTAGGGGAGTTGATGCAATCATTTTAATATGATGTTCATTCAGAAATGATTCTAACTCGCGACTGCGGAAAAAAGGATTAACGATATCTAAATCTAGTAAATAATCTATTTTTTTCTGAATCGCGAGATTAATCGAAAATTCAGTTTTTCCGCTGCCATAATGACCGACAACGAAAGTAATTCGCTTCATTATCTAGGAATATAAGATTGACGAACTTCGCCAATTGTTCTGATGCGGTCTTTCGCAAAAACGATAGCCGCTTTTTGAGTATGAATATCTTCTTTTTCTGCGATTTTGAAAATCGTTAAAAGTCGGTCGTAAATCTTTTCTACGGCTTTCATCGCATTGTCACGGTTGTAACCGATGAGTTCATGATAAACGTTGATAACGCCGCCGCCATTGATGACGAAGTCAGGAGCGTATAAAATGCCTTTGTCTTTAATCATATTGCCATGACGGTCTTCATCCTGTAAAACGTTATTTGCAGTTCCGGCGATAATCGGAGCTTTAATCTGAGGAATGGTATCATCGTTCAAAACAGCGCCTAAAGCACATGGGCAGAATACGTCAACTTCCATTGAATAAATGTCAGAAGCCGGGACAAATTTAACCTCTGGATGTTCTTCAGCCATTCTTTGAATATGTTTTTGATTGATTTCTGTGAAGTAAATGTTTTTAGCGCCAGCTTCGATTAAATAATTGATTAAGAAATAACCTGTTTGTCCGGCACCCTGAACGGCGTATGAATAATTAGCGACGTCATCGTTACCGAATCTATGTTTTAAAGCGGCTTTAATGCCATGGAAAGCACCCCATGCAGTTACAGGAGAAGGATTACCACTTCTGCCTTCAAGTCCAACGACATGATCGGTTTCCATATGGATGAATTCCATATCTTTTGTATTCGTATTAACATCTTCAGCGGTAATATAACGACCGTTTAAGCTTTGCACATATCTTCCCAATGCTCTAAAGTAAGCTTCACTCTTGCAAGTCTGTGCATCGCCGATTAAAACGGTTTTTCCTCCGCCGAGATTTAATCCAGCAGCTGCACTTTTATAAGTCATGCCTCTGGCTAATCTTAAGCAGTCCATAACAGCATCTTCTTCTGAAGCATAATTCCAGATTCTTGTTCCGCCTAGTGCAGGTCCTAAGGTGGTGTCATGAATGACAGTCACACCTTTTAGTCCGGTTGTCTTATCATAAAAATAGACAATCTGTTCGTAATCGTGTTTTTCCATGTAATCAAATTTGTTCATTTTGTCCTCCGTATATAGTTTATTTTTGTGTTACTTGAAAACGCTTCCAACAATATTATATCACTCCGTCAATAGAACACAAAGAAAAAAAAGAAGGAAATTGAAAAAAAAGATTTGAGTTATTTTATAACTCACTTCTTAAAATAAATTTATCTTTATTTTTTATTATTCAATGATGATTGTTTTTTCATCAGTCAATATCAGGGGGAAATCATCGGGAAAATACCGAGATAGCGCTTTCAGACCGATGATGATTACTTGTTTATCGGAAAAAGATTTAATTTATACAGAAAATCTTTAGAATTGACTTATTATTAACGTTAATCATATGATATAGGAATGTTTAAATTAATAAAAAAACACTCTTTTTTTAAGTTATCAGACCTAAATTGAAAAAGTGTTTTTTATCATGAGTTTTGTTTAATATTCTATTGATGAGATACGGTTTTTTCCATTGGCTTTACTGACGTACATTTGTGAATCAGCCAGTGATAAGAACCGTTCTTTTGTTTTAGAAGCGTTAGGAGTTGTCGAAGCGATACCAATAGATATAGATATAGGTTCTTTTATATTCATGGATTCATTCAGTAAAGATATTTTTTCTTTCATTTGTTTTGCATATTCTTCCGCTTCTGCTTTTGAGTAATTTGGTAATAACATGACGAATTCGTCGCCACCATACCTAGCGACAAAATCGCCCTCATTTTTACGTTCGTTATAAAGGATGTTTGATACTTTTTTAACGACTTCGTCACCGGTCAAGTGTCCGTAATGATCGTTGAAATCTTTGAAGTTATCGATATCAATCATTAAAAACGACATACATTGACTATTTTCAATGGCCTCGTTCCATAATCTGTTATAAATCATATCGAATAATCGCCGGTTCGAAATTCCCGTTAAGCCATCTTGTTCCGACAACCCTTTGAATTTTTCATTTAAAAAAGCCAGTTCTTTTGTTTTAATCGCGTTTTTAATCGCAATAGCCAGATAAGATGCTAATGATTGTAATAAATCTTTATGAGTATCGGTATAAGCATTTTTCTGTTTCGTCTGAATGCTGAAAACACCGATGACTTCTCCTTCGCTCATCAGTGGGGCATACATCGCCGAATGCATTAAATCGCCTCTGGTCGCTGATAAGCCTTTAATGTATTTTTTATATTCTTTTTCGATATCATTAATCTTGATGGTCTGTCTGTTTAAAAAGCTCCAGACGTGATAACTTTTCACGTTATCGAGCGATAATGTGAAACTATCGAGCAGTTTTCCTTTTTCAATGAATAAATCAAACCGAAGCGCATTAATTGCAGGATCAAATAATCCGACACCGATACTTTCGGCATTCATCAGTAAATTGACGTTTTCATAAAGCTGTTCAAAGATATCGCCGAGATTATGCGTTGAAGTCATCGCCTGACCGATGGTACTCAAGACGTGCATCGACTGATAACTTTTGCGCAATTCATTTGATAACTGACGATATATTTTCGTTTCTTCAAGCGATTCCGATAATTTCGCCTGGTATTCAATACTTTTAATCCGTTCTTTCCGGCGATTTTCTTCGACAATTTTACTGGCGTAATAATATTTTTTCAGATATTCATAGACTAAATCGATTTTTCCGTGTTTTTCGTAAAAAATACCGACCTGTTCATAAAACCTTGGCATCAATTCTTCTAAGTCGATCGACTGCGATAATTTAAAAGCATTACCATATTCGTCAACCGCACTGTCATAGTCGCCATTTTCGTCATATGATAATCCAAGTTCCATATAAGATTTAAATAGAATAACCATGTCTTTGCTTTCTTTTGCTTCATCGACGGCGATTAACAGATATTTAATGCTTTCCTTGTATGCGCCGCTTTTTGATAATATTCTTCCCATCGAATGATAAGAGTGAGCGAGCAGTAACCTTTTTTGATATTCGACGCCATATTGGATTGCTTTTGAAATATAGTTTTTAGCTTCATCGAGTTTATCTAAACTGTAATTGACGTTGGCGATATTCACATTGGCTATGGCAATGGCGTACTGATCGTCGATTTCAATGGATTTATCCAGACTTTTACGGTAATAATCCAATGCCACTTCGTAATTTTTCAGATCTTCATGCATCGTTCCGATATTATTATATATCTTTGAAATTAATTCTCCAAAACCATTATCCATGGCAATATTTAATGCATTCTGATAATGTGTCATTGCTTGATCGATTAATTCGATGGTGCTATAAACATTACCGATACCGATCATCGATTCGACTTTTGTGAATTGCTCCTGGACACGGTCGGAGATTTCTAAAGAAAGACCTAAAAATTCCAAAGCTTCATTAAAATGACTGTTAATCCAGTGACAACGGCCAATTCTTAATAAACTCCGGGCTTCCTGTTTAATAAAACCGTAACGTCTAGATAAATCAAGTGCTTCAGTCGCCAATTTTAAAGATTCTTCTGTGTTTCTTTGTTCTGCATCTGCTGCAGATGAGATTAAGGATTCTACATATTCCAGTTTTGATTGCTCTGCTATTTTAGCCTGACTCATCGTGTAAACCTCCTTGATATCAATAAATGCTATAAATTTAAGTGAAAATTCAACTTTTTCACTAGTTTAATGATAAGTATAACTTATCTTTCTAAATTTTCAAGTCTTTAAGCAATATTCATTATTCAATATGTTAACTTTACTCTTTTAATGATATAATAGACTAAAGTGAGGGATGTTCATGTATAAGTCAAAATTCAGCAATCCGGATATCGATCAGTTATATGAAGCCATATTATCGTTAGATAATGAAGAAGATTGTTACCGATTCTTTGAGGACTTATGTACCATTAAAGAGATTTTTGATATGGCTCAGCGTCTGAAAGTTGCCAAAATGCTACGCGATAAACGTCCTTATCAGGAAATCGTCAATGAAACCAAAGCTTCTACTGCGACGATATCGCGAGTCAATAAATCGTTGATGTATGGCGCAGACGGTTACTATTTATATTTTCAGAAAAAGAAATAATCCAAATTTTAATCATCTGAAAGAGCGCTTAAAACGGTGCTCTTTTTTTGATACCGTTTTCAGTAATTTATCACTTTACAATGATAAAGCGATAAATTATAATGGTGTGCAGAGGTGAATTACATGAAGAAATTATTCGGAATATTATTATCAATTATGTTAGTGTTTTTAGTTTATGGATGTGATAATAAGATTATCAATACCTGGGAAGAAATTGAATCAAGAGGGTATATTATCGTTGGACTCGATGATACTTTCGCACCAATGGGTTTTCGCGATAATCAGGGCAATATCGTCGGTTTCGACGTTGATTTGGCCAAAGAGGTTTTTACCCGTTTGGGCGTTGAAGTGAGATTTCAGCCGATTGACTGGGACTCTAAAGTCTTGGAACTGAACAGCGGAACAATCGATATGATCTGGAATGGGTTAAGCATTACTGAAGCACGGCAGGAACAAATGCTGTTCTCAATTCCTTATCTTGCGAACAGACAAATCATTTTAGTCAGTCAAGCTTCTGATATCAGTCTGATTTCTGATTTACAGGGAAAAAAAGTCGGTGTTCAGATCAGCAGTGCAGCTGAAGACGCGGTGAATGCCAATACAATCAGTACTTCGTTTGAATCGTTAATCAAATATGATCAGTATACGCAGGCGTTGTTAGAACTTAAAAATGGTTCTATCGATGCGGTTGTCATCGATGAAATCATGGGAAGATACATTATTTCGCAGTCCGAAGGTGATTACAAAGTCGCAACAGATAACTTTGGCGAAGAAACCTTCGGTGTAGGATTCAGAAAAGAATCTGAATCTATCCGTAATCAGATTAATCTGATACTAGAAGCGATGATTTCAGACGGAACTGCTGCTCAAATATCAGTTAATTGGTTTGACGAGGACATCTTTTTAAAATGATGGAGTATTTAACGGAAATAATCATCTATCTATCAAGAGGCGCTTTGATTTCAATAAGCGTCTTTCTTATCACTTTATTATTCTCTTTTCCGCTGGCGATGATTCTTTCTATGTTACAGAAAACAAGTAAATTCTTTAGTAAAATTATTGCTTTGTACACCTGGTTTTTCCGGGGAACGCCTTTGATGTTACAATTGTTTTTATTCATGTACGGCTTACCGTTTATCGGGATAAACATTAACCGGATGTCAGTCGCTTTTATCGGCTTTATTATCAATTATACGGCTTATTTTATTGAAATCATCCGAGCTGGTATCGAAAGTATCCCAAAGGACCAAATTGAAAGTGCGGCTGTGATGGGAGCTGGTAAATTCAAAATATTCCGATATATTGTTTTACCGCAGGCCATCCGGATACAAGTACCGGTAATAACAAACGAAATCATAACCCTGATTAAAGATACGGCTTTAGTGACGGTTATCGCCATTTCTGATCTCATGCGCAATGTCAAAGAAATCGTTTCTCGCGATTTTACAATATCGCCTTTTATCATCGCTTCAGCGTTTTACTTAATCATTAGTTTTTTCATTGTCAAAGTATTTAAATCCGTTGAAAATAAATATAATTATTAAAATTTAATATTTTTATAGAATAAAATTATGAAATACTGAAGAAAATAATGTAAAACGCTTTCTTCTTTTTTATCGTATGATAAAATATAAATATCAAATAAAAAGGAGGGATTATTATGCCTAATCCTAGTCGTTTATCGCTAGAAGAAATCAGAGAAATCTGGAGTAAAACTTATAGTGACGCTGGTAAACCGGACTGGTCACATATCTTTCCTTTTTATGATGAATCAATTGTTTTTCAGGATTCAATCCAAAATATAATTGGTAAAGATCAATTTATCAAAATGTGCAACCGTCTGGCGAAAAGATGCAGAAGTCTAAAAATGGATATCTACCACATGACTGAAGATGGTTCTACAGTCATGATGGACTGGAAAATGACGATGTCATTCCGATTTTTTCCTAAGAAACCAATCTATGGCGCAACCCGTTTAACCTTTAACGATTCAGGTTTAATAACTGAACAGCGGGATTATTACGATTTATGGGGCGATATCTATGACGGCATCCCGATTTACCGTCGGATTTACCGCTGGTTTATGCGTGTATTCTTTGGATAGGAGCAGATTATGGGACTGAAATTACCGAATGAACTGATGTTTCTGAGAAACAGTCGAGCCGTTCAGAAACAAAGTACAGAATTAATGGAAGGTAAAACCGTCGTTATCTCCGGTTCAACTTCCGGAGTCGGCTATGAAGCTTTAAAACGCTTTGCCCAGGGTAAAGCCAATCTTATCATGGTTTGCAGGAACGCTGATAAGGCGAATACCATTAAAGCAGAAATCGAATCTGCGTATCATGTCACAGTCGATTATTTTCTCGCTGATTTTTCTGATCTGACTCAGGTCAGAAATGCAGCTTCAGAAATTAATAAAAAATATCCGCATATTGATGTATTAATCAACAGTACTGGATTACATTCCACAAAAAAATTATATAATAAAGATGGATATGAACTTGTTTTTACCGTGAACCATCTTTCAACTTTCCTTTTTACTCAGTTGTTACTCCCGACCATGATTGCTTCTTCTCCTTCAAGGATTATTCAGGTGAATTCCGAGGGACACCGGTTTAACGGACTAAATATCAACGACTTAAATTTTAAGAAACGGCTGTATACCGGATTAAAAAGCTATGGTCAGTCAAAAACCGCACAACTCTTAATCGTATGGCAGATGGCAGAGGATTTAAAGGATACCGGCGTTACGATTAACGCCATGCATCCGGGCGGAGTCAGAACCAATATCGGCAGTAACAACGGTAAATTGTACAACTGGTTTTTACACCATGTGACCTGGCATTTCCTGAAAGATCCGAAAATATCCGGAGAAGCTTTGTATTATCTGGCTTCTTCAAAAGATTTAGAACAGGTTACAGGGAAATTCTTTAATCTGACGATTGAAGAAATTCCGGCGAAACATGCGCTTAATCCCATTATGCAAAAGAAAATCTGGGATAAAAGTATCGAAATGATACAATTACAAAAGAAGGATGTGTCATTCCATGAATTATGATGTTATCGTCGTCGGCGGCGGAATCGCTGGTCTGACAGCCGCTGCTTTCCTAGTGAAAGACGGTTATAAAGTGCTGCTTTGTGAAAAAGAAGACCACGTCGGGGGATTGGTGAGTTCCTTTGTCGTCGACGGCTTTTTATATGATGCCGGCGTCAGAGGAATCGTCGATTCAGGTATCGTCAAACCGATGCTCAAACAATTGGGCGTTAACGTTGATTTTGTTAAAAGCGTCGTTTCTATCGGCATTGAAAATGAAATGATTCAGGTTAAATCTAAAGAAAGCCTAGAAGACTACCGTAACATGTTATATCGACTGTATCCGGACCATCATCCTGATGTCGATAAAATATTAGAAGAAATCAAAAAAGTCATGGATTACATGGATGTTCTTTATGGTATCGAAAATCCATTATTTATCGATTTAAAACATGATAAAGAATATCTAATGAAGACCGTTCTTCCTTGGTTCTTCCAGTACTTAAAGAAAATCAGAAAAATAGCTGATTTAAAAGATCCTGTGGATGAACATTTAGCCAAACTATCGGATAATCAATCATTGATTGACATCATCTCTCAGCATTTCTTCCAGAAAACCCCAGCTTCTTTTGCGCTTAGTTACTTCAGTCTTTATCTCGATTATGAATATCCCTTAAAAGGGACGAAAGCTTTAATCGATGCGATTGAGACCTTCTTCTTATCCCATGGCGGAGAAATAAAAATCAGTACGACGATTGAATCCGTCGATTTAATCAATAAAACACTTACCAGTCAATCGAAAGAAACTTATTCCTATCAGAAACTGATTTGGACCGCCGATCAGACGAAATTATATCAGGTTATCGATACCGAAACATTGAATAAACCCAAACTTAAAAATGTTGTTTTAAACCGCCGTCAGTTTTTAAAAGACAAACGCGGCGGTGATTCAATCTATTCAATGTTTGTTGCAGTTGATCTCGATAAGATGTATTTTAAAGATAAAACAACGCCGCACTGTTTCTATACCCCGGACAGAATGGGACATGCACCTATCTTTAAAGAATTGAATAACATCGCAAAATCTACTGATAAAACCGAAATTTTCCGATGGATGGAACGTTATTTAGAACGGACGACTTATGAAATCGCCATTCCCTCATTACGTAATGAAGAACTCGCTCCTGAAGGCAAAACCGGTTTAGTCGTCAGCGTTCTGATGGATTATGATTTCATCAAGAATGTCGAAAAAATCGGATTTTATCAGGAATTTAAAGCTTTTTCAGAAAAGAAAATGCTTGAAGTATTAAGTCGTTCGCTTTTCCCTTCACTGAATGAAAAAGTTATTCACTGCTTTAGTTCAACGCCGTTAACCATCGAAAAACTCAGCGGAAATAAAGACGGTGGCATTACTGGATGGGCGTTTACGAATTCAGAAAACCCAGCCGTTAATCAGATGGCAAAAGTTGCGAAAAGTTGTTTGACGCCTTTACCAAACGTCTATCAGGCCGGTCAGTGGACATTCAGTCCTTCCGGACTGCCAATCAGTATTCTGACAGCTAAGTTCGCAGTGAATCAGGTCGAAAAAGTCTTAAAGAAGAGGCGATAAAATGAAATCAATCGTTTTATACAAAAGCAAATATGGAAATACGTTACAGTATGCTAAATGGATTGGTGAAGCTTTAAACTGCGAAGTCAGAGACTTAAAAGATTTTAAGCGAAAAGAAATCAGCCAATATGAAGAAATCATTTTCGGCAGCGGCGTATATATGGGTAAACTTAATAAAATCGATCAGGTTTTAAAAATGTTTAAAACCAAACCGATTACGATATTTGCCTGCGCCGGTCATTTATTCGATCAAAATGAAATATCCAAATTAAAAGAACGCCATTTCACCCAAGAACAGCTTTCATTTCATCAGTTCTTCTATCTGCCAGGAGGCGTTGATTTTACGAAACTCACCGGCATGACGAAAAAAATGGTTCTGTTCTTTCTGAAAATGATTGAAAAGAAAGAAAATAAAACCCAAGAAGAAATCGACATTTTAGAAGGTTATTATCATCCGACATGTTATGTCGATAAAAAATATATCACAGATATCGTTTCATCCGTTCAAAATAAAAAGCAATCATAGCCAAGCCTATG
>CALEZX010000102.1 GCA_937928185.1 uncultured Caryophanales bacterium | reverse complement strand
ATTGATATTCTAAAATGAACAAAATTGATTATCAACTTTTATCACCAAACGTTAGAAAAAAAATAATACTGACAATCAGACAGAAAACGCCGAAACTGAAGTGACTAAAGAAGAGGAAGAAAGTAATAACGTTTTTAAAGGAATTGAAGAAGAAACGGGTCTTGCTATTCTGATTCGCTATAAAAAATCATTTTAGCACGGCTGATTCAATCCGGAGATGAAACAAAATATTATTACAGTGTCTTAAAAAACTCATTTCTTTCTTACAAAAAAGTAACCAGTCATATTTCATGGAGTCATGACAGTATCAATTCAGGAAGAACGAAATTGGCGAAATTCTCTGTCCGCGGTAAGAATTTATATCTATATCTTGCACTGAATCCGGATGATTACCGTAATACAAAATACCATGTGGAAAAAACAGAAAGCAAAAAATATGCTGTTCTTCCGTGTTTGTATAAAATAAAGAACGGCAGAAGAGCAAAATACGCTTTAGAATTAATCAGAGTTCTAGCTGACAATAATCAATTGGTTTTCAGTGAAGTAAAAACTGATAACTATGTCTTACCGTATGAATCAACTGAAGCACTGATTGAGAAAGGTTTAATCAAGGGATAAGTGTCAAAAGATAATTATTTAGACTGGATAGCGAAACAAAATTCAAAAAAAGTTTGGGTAAAAAGCGGACTTTCATCACTGCAAACGAAGTAAATGATTTATTAAGAGACGATGTGGCGATTTCACTGGTTGAAAAGGTCAGCGGAACGACATATCAAAAAAAAGAAAAAGCCATTATCAATATTGATACGATTTCTTCTAAATATTCAGAAGGAGAAAAAGTTAATCTGCAGTCGCTGAAAGAAAAAAGATTATTACCTGACAAAATAATCCATTATAAAATTCTTTCACGCGGGAAAATAGATAAAGCCCTAACGATAGAAGCAAATGAATTTTCTATTGAAGCAATCAAAATGATATTATTAACTGGTGGTACCGTTATTGAAATTGTACAATAACAATTAAATTAATCTGTTTTAAAATGAATACCCCCTTACATAGACATCTGAAATTTTCGGTTTCTAATGTCTAAATAAGGGGGATTTTTATATTTTTATGATTAAAGATTTTAATTTACTTGTTTTTCGGAAACGGTATTGGTTCAAATGAGAAACCTATGGCATCTGAGACGGGGATAGAAAAACACAGACCTTTTGCTTCAGAAGTTACTCCATAATTTGCGGTTATTGCTCTCATCAAATCCTGTTTTTGTTCTTCAAGACAGACAATAATTAATATGTCTTTTTCTGGATGAATTGTAATACCAAAGAACTTTTCTTTCTCGGTCGATATTGAACTTCTACCATGAATGATTGTTCCACCTCGGGCACCGGCTTTTCGGGCTTCAGTCATTGCTTCATAAGCAAATCCGTGATTACATACGTATAAAATTGCTTCCATTTTTTTATCGGTCATTTTATTTTACCTCCGTTGTTTCTAATTGATGATACAAATACTGATACCCTAATTTTGTTGCCCCATCAAAGTCAACTGAAAATGCTACGCCATGACCCGATTTCAAAAAGTCGTTTTTTTCTTCTAAATCTTTAAATATTGGTTCAATATCATTATCATCAATGATGCTAAAAATCATGTCTCTTTCAATCTCCCCGATGCTAAAATATTCGAGTATTTCAGTTGGAGCGGTTCCTATCGCGGGAACTGTAATTTGAAAATCGATTTTCTTGCTGCTGATAATTTCAGAAACTCTTTCACTCGCAGTTTTGGGAATAATTAAGATTAATAGTTTCATATCTTTACCTCACTTAAATCAATTACTTCATCTTTTTCTTGGACCATTTTTACTTTTTTGAGTTTGAATTTATATACGATACCTAATAATTGAATCGTTATGAGCGGTGCCATCACGACAAATGTGATTAAACCAAAGGCATCAAGCAATACATTAGCATTCAGTACATCAGCGGAGCCAAATGCAAACGGAGTAAGAAATGCGGTAGTCAGCGCACCAGAGGCAGCGCTTCCTGAATCAAAAGCAATCGAAGTAAATATTCTTGGGGTTAAGAAACTTAAGCCTAGCGCTAAAACATATCCAGGGATTAAAAACCATAAAATCGATATTCCGGTTAATACTCTTACCATTGCCAAACCAATAGCCATTGAAACCCCGATTGACATAGCAATCATCATAAATTTACGGCTAATTGCGCCTGCTGTAACTTCTTCAACCTGATGATTAAGCGTGATAACAGAGGGTTCTGCAGATACAATCGTAAAACCAAAGAGCATCCCAATTGGTATTAACGTCCAACTATATCCGGATAAAGCCAACTGAGTCCCAATGTAATGTCCGATGTTGACCAAACCGGCATTTGCTCCTGTTAAGAATAGAACTAAACCGATATAGGTATATAGAAATGCTATTAATATTTTAATTACCTTTGATTTTTTATAATTGAAAACGAAGAAATGAAAAATAAGAAAGAAAGCGATAAAAGGTAAAACGGCGATTGCCATTTGCATAAGACTTTGAAGAAAATAACCAAAAAAAGTTGTAGATAGATCTAATTCTGGAGTAGCGGGCGTTTTAAATAAACCAAGAAATAAAACAGCGACTATAGGACCGATTGCAGCGATTCCTATTAGCCCGAAAGAGTCTTCTTCAGAAGATTTATCACCGCGGGCTTTTGAAATACCATATCCTAACGATAATATAAAAGGAACAGCCATCGGGCCGGTCGCGCCACCACCGGAATCAAACGCTAATGAAACGAATTCGGGTGAAACAATATATACGATAATGGCGAATATTATCACCAGTGAGTAAATAATTAAAATGAGGTTTCGTAAACTAATCTGAAATAAAATTCTTAAAACCGCTAAAGTGAAAAAAGATCCGATTCCAAATGCAACAATCAATATCATAAGTGGTTCAGAAATGACAGTTTTAACCTGATCAGCTAATACCCAAAGATTTGGTTCAGCTGCAGTAATAAATAGTCCGACTAGAAAAGCAATGAGTATGAAAAACCACAATTTTCTTTTCCTGATGATATATTCACCAATTGATTCTGCCAAAGCGACAGTAGATTGATGACTGCCGATAGAAAATAATGTCAAACCAAAAATCAATAACACCGCTCCAATGATAAAATTAATAATTAAATTGATTGGAGCGCCAATTATTAAGCTGATTATGATTATCGTGATTGATATAGGTGTAACGGCTGATATGGATTCTTTAAGTTTTCCGAGTATGAATTTTTTTCCCAAACTGCATCAGTCCTCCTACGTAGGTATATTGAAAATTATACTAAATCATCATGTTTATTTCAATGCATTCGTCTGATATAGAAACTTTTAGAGATTCTTAAGTATCTATATGTTTTTTCGTTTTGTTTATCGCTTTAATTGATTTTTACGGGCATTGTAAGTGTCCTTACTTGATGTCGTTTAGTGCCATGTTATAATTAAACTATCTTTTGCGAATGGAGAGTATAATAATGACGAAAAAATATCCCTATAAAACCATCGAAGAGTATATTGATCAGTCTCCCTTGATATATCAGGACAAACTCAGAACAATTCAAAGTTTGATTATTTCTACAATACCTGAAGCAAAGGAAATAATCAGTTGGGGAATGCCAACGTTTTATTACTATGGTAACATAATTCACTTTGCTCTTAATAAATATCATATAGGATTATATCCTGGTTCTGATTGTGTTGAATTGTTTAAGGATGATTTAGGGCAGTTAAAGTATTCAAAAGGGACAATTCAAATTCCATTTGATAATGATATTCCTGAGAGCTTAATAAAGAAAATCGTTCTCTTCCGTAAAGAAGAAAACCTTAAAAACCATATGAATAATAATAAGAAGATATCTGTTAAAGATATTTAATTACTTAAATAAATCATTTGAATTATTATTGAAGGGAGACAAATTATGAATAATACCATTTTGTTAAAACAAAAAATCAATTTTCAATGGCCGATGGAAAATCCATTTATTTTTTGTGCTCATCATCATGATTATTTTCCGGAAGGCAACGAAAAATTAGGACCAAAAGCGTCGTTAAAAGGAAGAGATATTGGAAATGATTTTTCAAATAAAGATGGGTTCAGCATGTATCACGGAGAAGTAGTCCCTGGCTTCCCTGCGCATCCTCATCGCGGTTTTGAAACAGTGACCATTGTTCTTGAGGGAGTCGTAGATCATTTCGACTCTAAAGGAGCAAAAGGAAGATATGGAAACGGAGATGTACAGTGGCTGACGACGGGTAAAGGATGTCAGCACGCTGAAATGTTTCCTTTAGTAAATCAAGATAAGCCGAACCCGTTAGAACTATTTCAGATATGGTTAAATCTACCGGCCAAAGATAAATTTGTTGAGCCGGAATATAAGATGTTATGGAAAGAACAGGTACCAATCATCAAATATTGTGATGAAACAGGAAAAAACAGTGAAATCAGGATTATTTCAGGTGAATATAACGGAGTTAAAGCGTTAAAGCCGAATACAGCTTCATGGGCTTACAAACCCGATAATCACGTTAATATTTTTCTTGTAAAAATGGACCCGGGTTCTAAATTAATCTTACCAAAAGGCTCTAAAACGATGAACCGAAATTTGTATTTCTATCAAGGAAAAGATGTAATCTACATAGAAAATGAATCTATACAAGAGAAAACCCGGATTAAATTAGTTAGCCATCAGGATGCCTTAATCGAAAATGGTTTAAAAGA
Organism: uncultured Caryophanales bacterium; assembly: GCA_937928185.1. GTDB lineage: Bacteria > Bacillota_I > Bacilli_A > Izemoplasmatales > Hujiaoplasmataceae > UBA5603. Next base: position 10,268 of record CALEZX010000102.1, on the reverse strand, counting down.
ATCGAGATTTTTATTGCTTGAAGCAGAACCAATTAATGAACCCGTCTTTCAGTATGGACCATTTGTCATGTCAAACAAAGAGGAAATAATTAAAGCATACCAAGATTATCAGCAGACTCATTTTGGAGGATGGCCTTGGGCTAAATACGATCCTGTAAATGAAATGAAAGATGAAAGGTTTGCTTTATATGTCGACGGTACTTTAGAAAACGCTAAAAAATAATCATTTGTTTAATCTGAATCGGACTCAAACGGAAGTCCGATTTATTATGAAAGTTTTCATTCTAAAAATAGATTGTTTATTTGATTGAAAAAGATTCCAATCATTGTTATAATTTAAACTATCAATTCAATCATACGCAATGATTGATTGCAATTGTTTATTATTATTTTCTTTCTTTAAAATTATTATTTATGAAAATTGCTTTCATACTTACTGTATGAAAGACATGTAGTATAATGTTAATAACCTTTTGAATCTTCATATGAAAAGAGAGATAGAATTATGCACAAATACGAAAAAGTTTTAACTGAAAAATTGAACAATGATATTTCAAAGCATTTTCCCCATCTTTTTTTGATTGATAAATCCATGAATAAATCTTTTGAAGGCGTGTCAAGATTGGTAATGCTTGACCGTTACACTCAAAAGGATATTAACCATATTTCTTTAGGCGTAGGAGATTTAGTTATTTGCGTCGTTAAAGATGACCCTAAATTTCCGTCACGCGGGATTGGGTATATTACACAAATCGTCGATGATAAAGTCCATATTCTGCTTGAAAGCGAATATCTGGCTTTAGCTACGGATGTTCTTGAAAACGGAGAAATCATTCGTGAAAAAAACTCGATTGATAAACCCATGGAAATTTATTATGAACAAATAGCTATGCGTGTTGCTAGTAATCTTGGCGCCGGTGAGACGGTTGAGCATTTCAAAGATTTTTATCGAGAAATTGCAGAACAAAACTTAGTTCCAGCCGGACGAGTATTGTTTGGGGCGGGATCACAAAGCGCTGTGACATATTTTAACTGTTTTGTCATGCCTTTTATCAAAGATTCACGTGTTGGTATCAGCGAACACCGTCAGCAAGTTATGGAAATCATGTCTCGTGGTGGAGGAGTCGGCACTAACGGCTCTACCTTGAGACCAAAAAACTCATTAGCCAAAGGTGTTAACGGAAAATCTTCCGGGGCAGTTAGCTGGCTTCAGGATTTATCTCAGTTAACCAATTTGGTTGAACAGGGCGGATCTCGTCGGGGAGCACAAATGATAATGATGGCCTCCTGGCACCCTGATATTATTGAATTTATCATTTCAAAAATGCAAAATCCTAAAATATTGCAGTTTTTGATTAATACCATTCAGGATGAAGAAATCATTAAACAGGCAAAAGAAAAACTAAAATTTATTCCTTTGACTGATGATGAAAATGAAATGTATGAAACACTAAAAGAGACAGAAATCAAAAACCCAGGCACCTTAAAGCCATCTGTTTTTAATAAAGTGAATGAGTTATTGATGAATGGCGGAAGATATGAAGTCAATAACCCAGAATATTTTAATGGCGCTAATATATCGGTCGCTATTACAAAAGAGTTCATGGAAGCTGTGGAAAAAGATACGGATTATCAACTACGTTATCCCGATATTGATAATTATTCGCAGGGAGAAAAAGCTGCTTATGATGAAAAATGGCATGAAGTTGGTGACGTACGTGAATGGAAAGCCATGGGTTACGGTATCAGGATATATAAAACCATACGTGCCAGAGAATTATGGAATTTAATCAATATTTGTGCAACTTATTCTGCTGAACCAGGAATTTTCTTTATTGATAATGCAAATGATATGACAAATGCCAAAGGATATAATCAGAAAGTGGTATCAACTAATCCTTGTGGAGAACAGCCTTTAGCACCGTATTCTGTGTGCAACCTTGCAGCAATCAATTTAGCTAATATGGTTGATTATGAAAATAACGACGTTAACTGGGATAAACTGAAAACAACAATCAGAGTAAGCGTTAGAATGCAGGACAACGTTATTGATAAGACAACATATTTCTTAGAACAGAATAAGAAACAGGCTTTAGGTGAACGTCGGGTTGGTATGGGTATTATGGGATTACACGATTTGATGATTTACTGTAATATCCGTTATGGAAGTAAAAAAGGCAATGAATTTGTGGATAAATTAATGAAATTTATCGCCGTTAACGCTTATCAGACTTCAATTGATTTAGCAAAAGAAAAAGGTAGTTTCCCATTCTTAGAACAATATGGTTCACGACAAAAATTTATTGATTCCGGATATATGAGAAAGATGCCGAAAGAAATACGCGATGGCGTTTTACAATACGGAATCAGGAACTCACATTTATTAACTATCGCTCCAACCGGTTCAACCGGAACAATGGTAGGCGTATCAACCGGTTTAGAACCATACTTTGCTTTTAAATATTTCCGAAGCGGACGATTAGGAAAATATATGGAAGTTGATGCTCCAATCGTTGAAAATTATCTAAAAATTCACCCTGAATACCGAAATAAACAATTACCAGATATATTTGTTTCAGCCATGGATTTAAAAGCAGAAGAACATGCTGCTGTCCAATGTGTCATACAGCGTTGGGTAGATTCATCTATATCGAAGACCGTTAACGCTCCAAAAGGATATACTGTAGAACAGGTAGAAGAATTATATTTATATCTATATAAGCATGGCGCAAAAGGCGGAACTGTCTACGTTGACGGTAGCCGTGACTCACAGGTTCTGACTTTGAAGAAAGATGAAGTAGCTCCTGTACAATTAGATATTCTCGACATGGGTGTTCATGTTGAACAGGTTAAACCTCCAAAAGAATCTGATTCACAAATCCATTTAAGAAGCAAAGCCGGTAAAAATATCGGTATTGAAATTGGCGATATTTGTCCCATCTGTCTTGAAGGCACTGTTGAAGATATAGGTGGATGCAACACTTGTTCTAATTGTAATGTACAGTTAAAATGTGGTCTATAAAAAAATAAGGGACGAATTTTCGTCCCTTTATTCATCTTTTTCATGTGGATTTAATCGTACTAATAGGTTATTTGCGATTTGAATAGGTACCGGTTTACTCATGAGGAAGCCTTGTCCAAATTCTACGTTATTTTCTAAAAGATAATTAAATTGATCCTGAGTTTCGATACCTTCCGCTACCAACTGGTGCCCTAGTTTTTGTACTAAATCAATGACTGAATTTACTATCAATTCATCCTTGCCTTTATTTTCAATTTGGGAAATGAATTGACGATCTAGTTTAACGATATCTACTGGCAAAAATTTTATGTGAGTCAGTGATGAGTATCCAGTACCAAAATCATCTAACGCTAGTTTTAATCCCAAGTCTTTTAACCGTTTTGCCCGAAGTATGACTTTATGCATGTCTGTGATTAAGGCGGTTTCAGTGATTTCAATTACTATATTTTCGAGATTATCATGATAATCAGTTAAATAAGATTCTATTATTGCAAAACTAACGTCGCTAATAAGAGTTTTGCTTGATAGATTTATCGATAATATAATATCAGAATATCCCATGGCATTCCATGCCTTTTTTTGAGTTAAAGCTGATTGGAAAACCCACCGTTCTATTGCATAAATTTGTCCGGTATTTTCTGCTAGCGGAATGAATTCAGCTGGAGAAATGTAACCTCGCGTAGCTTCGTTCCATCTTATCAAGGCTTCAAATCCATGTATTTGATTATTTGATAGAGTGATAATCGGCTGATAATATAGTTCAAATTCTGAACTTTCGATAGCGTTTTGAAGTTTTTTAGCCATTTCAATATGATATAGATTATTTTGTTCTATGGCTTCTTCAAAAAACATTATCCGGTCTTTACCCTCGTTTTTTGAACTATACATTGCTATATCAGCATTTTTATAAAGAAGGTTAAATTCGTGACCGTTATCCGGATAAATCGATACGCCAATACTCAGTGAAATATAAAAAGAATGGTTATAGATATACCAAGTTTTACCGGATTCCTGTTTAAGTTTATCAATCAAATCAAAAATTTGTTCGCGCTTGGTATAATTTCCAACAATGATACCAAATTCATCTCCACCTAATCGAGCTACAAAGTCTTTAGTCTTAACTACTTTTCTTAAGCATTTAGCGAGATATATTAATAATTCATCGCCGACATGATGACCTAAAGAATCATTAACGTATTTGAAATTATCGACATCTATATAAATTAGCGCAAATTTCTGATTGGATTTTGTTATTCTCCGGTTAATTTCCTCTTCAAGAGCTATCCGGTTGGGAAGATCGGTCAGCGAATCAGTATATGCCAATCCTTTTAGCTTATTTTCTGCATATCGGCGGTCTGTAATATCAACACCGAAGGAAACATATTCATTAGCGCCAGGGTCTTTTTTTTCTAAAATACCGCTATTCCAGATAACATAAACGCTTTTTCCCGATTTTGATGTCAGTTCTGTTTCATAATTGATTAGTCTGCCTTCTATTTGAAGCCGTTTAAATACCTGCGACAAAGAAGCTCCATTTTCACTGGTTGTTATGACATCTTGCCAGTTTGAATAAAACTGATAATCGTCTCCATAGCCCAAAACTTCAAACGCATAAGGGTTTACAGATTTCAATGCGCCATCTTTATCCCAAATAACAATCATAACCGGAGCTTTTCCGATTATTTCATCAGTGATTGCTTTTTGTATATATAATTCTTCTTCTGTAGAGGAAAGAACGCTTTTAGTAGCAATCATATTTTCTACAAACTCTTTTATTAATTCCATTCTTCTCTTGACGGTAAAGAATATAAAAATAACAGTTAAGATAACAAAAATCCAACCTTTTGCGGTTTGAATCTTAGCGTTGAGTTCGTGATCAGTGAAAAGAGCGTTAACTAATGAATCGGTTAAAAGAATCCACAAAAATCCAAAAATTGTGTAAGACACCGCGAGAATCAACGATTCCTTATGAGGATTTATATTTTGTCTTGATTCAAGCATTTTTTTTGTTAATAATTTTGTATCATTATTTGTTCTATCCTTCTTTTTGCCCATAAAAGCACCTCATCAAATAAAAAAATGTTGTTTCAGGAACTAGATTGGTAGTAAGGATTAAATACAGTTAACTCTATTATACCGTATTTTTTAAATTTTTAATTTATTGATAAATAATTTTCTTATAAATAAATTGTATACTATATTTTCAATTGTTAAATTATGTTATACTGAATTAAAAAGTAAACATATGGAGGAAATGATTGTGAATCAAAGAATAATCGTTCGTTTTTGTTTAACATTTGTTTTGATGATTATTGCTGGTCTTTTTAATGCTTGCAAACTCACTACTTTAGATCAAAATGCAACGACGAATTCACAGACTACTCTAACGAATGCCCCGATTACTACCACAAATGGCCAATCTGCTACTACAACAAATGATTTTCTTTTGAACATGCCAAGAATCGACATCAATACGAACAGTTTAGATATAACAAGTTTTGAAGAGTATACTGACTGCTTAGTTACTATTTCAACTGGTGTAGCGGATTATAATCTTAATCAAGTACAGGCTGGAATCAGACTTCGCGGACACAGTACATCGAACTTTGATAAAAAGCCATATCGTATCCGTTTTGAAGAAAAAACACAGCCTCTAGGGCTTGGAAGCGGGCCTTCGAGAAGCTGGGTTCTATTAGCGGAATATATGGATATATCGATGGTTCGGAACTATATTACATATAAACTGGCTAATCAGTTACTCCGTAATTCTTTCAATACAGAGGCCGCTTATGTAGAAGTGTATCTGAATGGTATCAATAAAGGGGTTTATTTGATGGTTGAACAAACCCAAGTAGGATTAAATCGAGTAAACATTGATGAAAGCGGCGTGGAAGACCCGATGATTACTGACACAGGTTTTCTACTAGAGCTTGAAGCAGATGCGTCACGAAGAAATGCAGAAGGCACAAATATGGTTGACTGGTTTACAGTGCCAGGATATACCAACACGACCATTGAATTTGGGTGGTGGAATATGCCTGATTATGCATTATCAAATGAAGTTGGCTTTTATATTATAAAGAGCGAAGCAAAGTCATTCGCTCAAATCCAGTATATTCAAAACTATATGGTTTCTGTATATGACGCGATATACGTTACCAAAACTTTTGAAGCAGTTAATGCGTTAGTTGATATTGAATCTGCAGTTGATATGTATTTATTGCAATTATTTACAAACGATATGGATTACAACTACAGCAGTAATTACATTTATAAAGATGCTGGCGGTAAAATAATATTTGGTCCGCCATGGGATAATGATTTATCTTATGGAAATCATTACCTTAACAAAGCGAGTGACTCTCTTCATATCTACCATCTTTTATACCAATTAAGCACATATGAATGGTTTCAAACCATGGTGATTCAAAGGTGGAACGAAATTAATCAGCCAACAGTCAATTTGATTAATCAAACAAAAACCTTAATTACATCAACTTCAACTTTATATCAGGCTAAATTTTCTGCCAATCATAACTTATGGGATAATACACGTAGAGATGATGGATGGCATGGAATCTATGTCAGATTCTCGAGCCAAGCGCTTGCTGCTGCACAAGTGAGTAATTGGATAGATGCACGAATAATATTTATGAACGATTTATTTGAAAGTTGGGAAGATTAATTACAACATTAAATGCTTAATCATTCGCATTATATATGATTATTTGATATGATAATTATGTATTTAATCTTTACTGGAAGGAGAAATTTCATGAATATTTTCGATTCATTCAAAATTAAAGATTTATCGATTAAAAACAGAATTGTTATGGCACCTATGTGTATGTATGAAGCATCAGTTACAGGATTAGTCCAACCATTTCACCTTGTTCATTATGCAACAAGAGCTTACGGAGGAGTTGGTTTAATTATTACTGAGGCAACGGCGGTAGAAAAAAGAGGAAGAATTTCAAGCCATGATTTAGGAATTTGGGATGATAATCAAATAGAAGGATTAAAAACATTGGTAAATCAAGTTCATACGGCTGGTTCATTAATTGGCATTCAACTTGCTCATGCTGGCCGTAAATGTAAGGCCGAAGGGGAGAAAATTATTGCTCCTTCAGCAATCCCTTTTAGTCAAGATTATCCAATGCCTATCGAAATGTCATTTGAAGACATTAATACGGTAATCAATGCTTTTAGAGAAGGCGCAAGAAGAGCCAAAATCATCGGATATGATTTAATAGAAATTCATGGTGCTCACGGGTATCTGATTAATCAGTTTTTATCGCCTTTAACAAATAAAAGGACCGATCAGTACGGCGGAAGCAAAGATAACCGTTCACGTTTACTAAAAGAAATCATTAAAGCAGTAAAACAGGAATGGGATGGACCGATTATGCTTCGATTATCGGCAGAGGAATATGTCAATGAAGGCAATCACATCGATGATACAGTTGAGTTGATTAAATCTCTTAATCATCAAGTTGATGCTATTAACGTAAGTTCGGGCGGTGTTGTCACTGTTAAATTTGATGTATATCCCGGATATCAGATGGAGTTTGCTCGAAAAGTAAAAGAAACCGGATATACTGTTGTCGGCGGAGGATTAATCACGACCGAAGAACAATGTCAGAAATATTTAGATAATCACTCTTGTGATGCAGTTTTTTTGGGAAGAGCATTATTAAATAATCCATATTTCGTTTTACATGCTGCCGCAAAACTCCAAAAGAAAGAATTAATTATTCCGCCTTATGAACGTGGATTTTAATAATTTAGACGAACATCAAGGTTCGTCTTTTTTATTGCCTTGTCTTATTTCGGTTTTTTTGATAAAATGAAAACGTTCGACATATGTCTTTTTACCCAAAAGGTGGCAATATAGATGATACGTATAGTTCAATCAAAACGTGATTTAAACAAATTTGTATATCTTATTAAGGATCTTTATAAAGACCATCCCTATTATGTTTTCCCTGTCTTTACGGTGCTTAAAAAGGAACTTACCGACCTGGTTTTAAAGAAGAAAACCTACAAAGCTCTTTTAGCAATTAAAGATGGCGACGTTGTTGGAAGACTTTTATATACCATTGAATATAACAAAAAGAAAGCAGTCAATACCTGTTATTTTTCTTCATTTGATTGTATTAATGATCTCTTGATAGCTAAAGAGCTGTTTAATTATATGGAAACAGATGTAAAAAATCAAAACATAACATATTGTGAAGGAACCTTTACTCCCTATGATCCGGATACCAGAAGAGGAGTGATGCTTAAGGGTTTTGATGATTTTCCGGCAGTATTGACGAGTTGTAATTACCCCTATTATAATGAACTACTCGATAATTGCGGTTATGTTAAAGCCTATGATACTTTTGCTATAAAAGCAGAAATAAATCGGGATGTTGAAAAAAGATTACATACAATTGAAACATATTTTGTTAATCATTATGATGTTCGAATAGATGAACTAAATAAGAAAAATCTAAATCAGGAAATTAAAGATATTCATACCATTTTACTTGCTGCAACAACCGACCTTAATTATCAAGAAGCACCATCGATTGAGATGATAGAACAAGTAGCTAAAAGTCTTAAACTTTTAATCAATTCGAAACTTATTCGTATTGCTCGCGAGAACGATACAAATAATCCTGTTGGTTTTTGTCTTGTTTTTCCTGATTTCAATCAAATACTAAGAAAAACCAAAGGAAAAATAAAGCCTTTAACTATTTTTTTAAATATGAAAAAGATTTCTAAGGTAAGAGGAACAATGCAATATGTTATTCCTAAATATCAAAATTCCGGATTAATAGGATACATGTATAAAAAAGTTTATGACCATTTTTCCGATTTAGGAATTACTGAATTTGAAGGCGGAACGATGATGGAAGATAATCCTAAATCTTATCATGCTTTTGATAAATTTGGGGGAAGCCTCGCAAAAATTTATCGAATCTACGGAAAGGAAATTTAAATATGGTTTATAGTATTGTTCAGGTAATTGCCATTTTTTTAGTTCCATTAATTATCATTCGCTATCATCGTTTTAAACTGACTAAATTAATTGGCACAATAGGTATGGCTTATTTATTAGGATTATTGGTTGCCTTAATTGTTTTTGGATTGCGAAAAGCCGGATTGACTATTAACCAAAATCAAGATATCGGTGAAATTGGCAGCCATTTGGCAATTAGTATTGCCATTCCGCTCTTATTATTCAGCGCTAACTTAAAAGAAGCAAAAAAATTATCAAAGTCTGTTTTGGTTTCTTTCGGATCGGTGATATTTTCTGTTATTATAATTACCACCATAACGTTTTACTTGTATGGAAAAACATTAGATAACGGTGCAGAATTATCTGGCATGGCTATCGGATTATATACGGGAGGAACTCCTAATCTGAATGCAATCGCCAACGTATTTGGGTTAGATTCCACAACTATAGGTATTGCTAATTTATCAGACATGATTATCGGCGGCGTTTTCTACATGTTTTTATTGATTTTATGCAAACCATTATTACTTAAATTTTTAAAACCTTCTGATAAACAGGTCTATTTAAAAGAAAAATCAAATATAACTAATACAGAGGAATTAAATATCAATGAATTTAAGACTTCAAAATCGTTAGTAAAAGCATTTATCTTGGCCTTTATTATGGCCGCTGTTGGTGCGGGATTAGGAATTTTGTTATGGATTATTTTAGGTGCGACCCAAGGAAAGATGACAGACTTACTTGTGCCTACTATGATGATTTCTGTAACGATATTTGGCATAATAGCTTCATTTAATAAAAAGATTAGGGATACTCAAGGAACTAATGTTGTTGGACAATATCTCATTTTGGTATTTTCTTTCGCATTGGCTTCATCGTTAGACTTAACAAAAATGACAGGAAATTTTGGAAAAGTCATTCTTTTATATGGAATCATTACAATAGGGACATTTATATTACATATCATTTTATCTAAATTATTAAAAATTGACGTCGATTGTGCGATGGTCACGGTTACAGCAGGGTTATATGGACCCGCATTTATTCCCGCAATTACCAAACAAATAAATAATGATGCTTTGACTGTTCCTGGATTAATTTGTGGTTCTATCGGGTATGCAGCAGGTACATTTATAGGCATTGGCATAGCATTACTCTTTTTGATGTAAAAGATACATTTTCTTTGTTACTCTTAAAAGTAAATGCGACACATTATCTTAATAAATAAAAGAAAAATAA
>CALEZX010000101.1 GCA_937928185.1 uncultured Caryophanales bacterium | reverse complement strand
AATTAGAATAATTGTGATATAATAATCTATGCATTTAATTATTTTGAATGTATATATTTTTTCATAAACGAAAGTGATTGATGTATAAAGTATGCTATACTTATAGGTGAAATATCTACAAATATATGTATAAGGTTCGCATCATCCTTTCTGCAACATTTACTGTGGCTATGATAGAAGCGCGCACTTAAATGTGCGCTTTTCTTTTCTAAAAGAAGGTGTATATTCTTGTCTAAGAATTTTGAAAAGAAACAAGAAATGATTTTAAAACAAAATCCGATATGGAAAGGCATGTTGATGCTTGCAATTCCAGTATTTTTCGTTAATATTTTAAAAACATTGCATGATGTTGTCGATGGCTTTTTTTTAGGGCAGATATCCGGTATCGATGAATTAGGAGTATCACTGGCAACCTATGCTCAAAGCGCTGTCGGGATTACCTGGTCTGTGTATTTTATTTTTATATCCTTTGGTGTTGGTCTTAGCGTTGCTGGGAATGCATTAATTGGACAGTATGTAGGGAAAAAGGATTCAGAGGGATCAAAAAAATATGCAACGAATGTAGTAATACTTTCTGTTCTTTTGGGATTGATATTTAACATTATTCTCTTTGCCTTTTCTCCCATTTTAATGAAATGGATGGGGGCTGATGGATTAACTCTTGAATATTCAATTACATATCTTCGTACAAGAAGCTTTGAAATGACCTTTTTATTTCTCTCATTTGGTTTTCAGGCAGTAAGACAGGCAACCGGCGATACAACAACGCCAATGATTGTCAGCGCGATATCAATTTTAGTAAATGTTGTTTTGACATGGCTAATGGTTTCTGTTTTAAAAATGGGCGTTTACGGTGCAGCATTATCGACTGTTATAGGAAATATTTCGATGCTACCCATCATGTTATATTTCTTCATCTATCCAAAACATGGTATTAAAATTAGCTTTAAAAAAGAGAATATCGATTTATCAATCATAAAACATATTTTTTCAGTTGCTATGCCGGCATCAATCGGTCAGGCGGTTCAAGCTCTTGGCTTTGTGATAATAAATTCATTTATTCTAGCGTATGGACCCGCTGTGTCAGCGGCGTTTTATATCGGAAATAGAATCAATTCATTAGTAATGTTTCCTGTCTCTTCAGTTTCTTCAATTCTTGCAATATACATCGCTCAAAATGTCGGTGCTAACAATATTCCCAGGGCGAAAGCATCATTTCGTACGTGTATGACTATTGCGGTTTCTTTAATGACCATCGGAGCGTTATTAATCATTCCGTTTCGAATGAATTTGGTTAGTATTTTTAATAATAACGATCCGTTAACAATTTCCTATGCAGCAGAGTATACGCTGTTTCTCCACTTAGGCTTACCATTAATGGGTATATTTCAAACATATCTTTCCACTTTTCAGGGTTCGGGAGATACAAAATATACATTTTATATGGCCACAATACGGTTATGGGTATTGAGAATTCCAATGGTATTAGCTTTTAAATATTTAACTGATTTAGGGCCATTAGGCGTTTGGTATGCGATGTTAATCAGTAATATATTAATTGTTTTCGTTGGTGCATTCTTATATTCAAAAGTGCGTTTTTTACCAAAAATAAAAACTGTTAATCCAGAGTTTATATAATTTGATATAATAGAACTGGTGGTGATTATATGAATCCGATTGTTTTCCCAAATTATCAGAACTCCATCTTAAATGTTTCAAATTCAATTTTAAAGTATTATGGAGCAAACGTTACTCATCCGACTTTACCATATCTTGATAATTATTTAACAAATGAATACAGAAATATTATTCTCTTATTGATTGACGGATTGGGAGTCGATGCAATTCAGAAGCATTTGACAAAAAAAGCAATTATCAGAAAATCATTAAAAACGACGATTACATCGGTATTTCCATCAACTACCGTTGCGGCCACGACATCAGTTCTCTCAGGCAAAGCGCCATTAGAAACAGGCTGGTTTGGTTGGCATCAATATTTTAAAGAAGCAGATGAAAGTGTTGTTTTGTTTACAAACAAGGCTTATTATCATCCGGAAATTATTTTTGATAAATTCATATCAAGTACCTACATTCCTTACGAAAACATTTATGATCAAATCCAAAAAGCAAATCCAATGATTAATACTCACGAAATATTTCCTGCTTTCAGAGATAAAGATAATGATACTATTTCTAAACTGCTTTTATCTGCAAAAAGAGCTACTGAGACAGAAGGAAGAAATTTTGTTTATGCTTATTGGGATAAAGTAGACTCATTGATGCACGAATATGGTCCATCGTCAAACGAGGTACATAAACACGTTAATGATGTGAATAAAGCTTTTAAAGAGTTTGTGAATGAAATTGATGATGAGACTCTCGTCATCGCAATCGCTGATCACGGTCAGGTGGATGTTGATGCTATTGACTTATATGAATATCAGGATATCATAGATACTCTAATTAGGATGCCTTCGAACGAATCAAGGGCAAGCGTATTTTATGTCAAACCAGACAAAAAAGAAGAGTTTGAAAAACTCTTTACTCAATATTTTAGAAATTATTATGTTTTATATCGTTCAAAAGAAGCGATTGAAATGGGACTTTTCGGTTCAGGAATACAACACTTAAAAGCAGAAGAATTTTTAGGAGATTATATCGCTGTAGCGACAAATCATTTTATATTTAATACCATTAAGGATGGTTTTAAAATGAAAGGGCAGCACGCTGGGTTACTTGCGGAAGAAATGCTTGTTCCATTGATTATATCAACAAAAAAAAGCCGCTAGGCTTTTTTTAATATAATCCATCAATTAACAGTTCGCCGGTTGAACTATTCGTAGCAAGCGGGATTTTATAGACATCAGAAAGTCTTAATAATGCTGATACATCTGGTTCGTGAGGCTGTGCAGTTAAGGGATCTCGAAAGAAAAAGATGATATCGATTTCGCCATTTGCGACGCGAGCCCCAATTTCTTGGTCACCACCGAGAGGTCCAGAACGGAAACATTTGACATTTAGACCCGTAGCTTCAATAATTCTGTGACCGGTTGTTCCGGTCGCAAATAATTCGTGTTTTTTCAGAACATCTTTATGCTTTACGGCAAAAGCAATCATTTCAGGTTTCATTTTATCATGTGCTATTAGTGCTATTCTCATGGTATCATCTCCGTGGCTCTAATTGAAATCATTATATCATAGAATTTAATCATCTGCAAAGTGTTTAAAGACGCAATTATTGAATAAAAAAAAGGATATTTTATATCTTGCATTACATGAAGTCATTTGATATAATGTAATAGCCGATAAATTTTGGCATGCGGAGGGGTAGCGAAGTGGCTAAACGCGGCAGACTGTAAATCTGCTCCCTATGGGTTCGGCGGTTCGAAACCGTCCCCCTCCACCAC
>CALEZX010000100.1 GCA_937928185.1 uncultured Caryophanales bacterium | reverse complement strand
TATTTCACTACATCTACTGCTTACACCCATTTTAGTCAATATACCTTATCAAAAACTGATGAGTTTAATAACACAACTGATTATTATAATGATACTCTTAATGGGTTGCTTGAAGCAATTGAAAATGCTAAGGGTCAAGACACTCACTATATATATGATAGTGAGGGTAAACTAATTAAAGTAGTATCTGTTGATGATTATGAAAACTATTCAGCTGGTGAAGAAGATGCATTAGTTGAATATATGTACGATAGCAAAGACCGTCTTTGGAAGATAGTGTTGGATGACGATTATTATTATGAAATTGGATATGATAATCAAGGAAGAATCAGTCAGATATCCGTGAATACAACTCCATTAATGAGTTATACTTATGAAATGGATGGGACTTTTTATACTGATAGACTTTCTGAGCAAACTTATGGAAATGGAGATATTCTGAAATTCACATACAATGATAGAGATCAAATTGAGAACATTCAATTTAAGGAGTCTGGTGGTTCTTATGTAACCAGATTCTCATATGAGTATGACGATTTTGGTCGAATAGCAGTGTATAATACATTCGATAATGGCTCAATAGTAGGAAGTGAATATTATACCTATGATTCAAGTGGGAACCTAATTCAAGCTGTTGATGAAGAAGGAAATATTATTAAGTATATTTATGATGATTCAGGCAATTTAACATCTTTATATTTCGAAATTGATGGTAATGAAGCAACAACGAATTACTCTTACAATGAATGTTTTGAATATAGTGACGATGTATGTATTCAAACTTCCAGCTTGTATGATAATACAGAATATACAACGCAATCTAATATTGATGTATTGAAGGATTATTATTATGAAGATGATGCCTTATATCGTCTTGAGTATATTAATTTAACATGGAGTACTTTCAATATTCAACAAAACTTTGTGTATTCAGGAGATACAACAAGAATTTATGAAATTACATATGAAATTAATGGGACTGGTATTGATTATAAATATAGATATTATTATGATTCTTTAGGCAATATCACAAAAGAGTATTATTATGAAGGAACGTCATTAAAACTTTACAGAAACTACGAGTATGATGATTTAAATCAGCTTATAGTAGAAGATAGTAGAGACTACAATTATGGATCTGCAACACTATCAGACACTAATTTCACAAAATACTATTACTATGATTCTAGAGGTAATAGAACTGATGTAAAAACGTTCCTATATGGACAAAATGATTATCAAAATTATACAATCCCATCATTTTACGAAAACAGTACTGGATCAACAAATGTGAAAGTTTATTATAATGGGATATATGATTGTAATGATATTTATGAGTTGGAATTAGGTGAAAATCCGTTAATCAATATCAGCCTATATAATTTAGATAGTGGAACGTGGATTACAGGAATAATAATTGTAAGCGAAACGTACTCAACATTAAACATTAATGAAGAAGGGTACTATTACAGTTATTTTGTAGCAAGTTCAAAATTATCTGTCTACACTGAGTTTAGAATTGTATTTAAAGTAGGTAACCCTGTTAATGGGGAAGTAGCACCTCAAGAACACATTCATTATAACTACAGTTCAACATGGGAAGATCAACTATTAAGTTTTGGTGAAATTGAATATATTAACGGAATTCCTCAAACAGAAGCTACTATTCAGGAATATACTTATGATAGTCAAGGAAACCCAACTGAAATCACTAATTTTGTATATAATGGAGTCACTTATGACTACGCAACCTTAGCTTGGAGCGGAAGAGAATTAACGAATATTTATGTCATGTCCAGTAGTGGTTACCCTATTTATCGAATTGAGTATACTTATAATGACCAAGGGTATAGAATACAAAAAGAATTTTCAACGTTTAACGGATCTGGATTTACTATCAATCAAACAATAGATTATGAATTAATTGAT
>CALEZX010000099.1 GCA_937928185.1 uncultured Caryophanales bacterium | reverse complement strand
TTCTATAAGGTTTTTTTTGTTCTAATTTAAATTGTTCGTGTTTATTATCGGATTCGGATAGAATAGCATTTTCAATGTACTCATTAATCTTCATTTAATTTGTTCTCCTTTAAATAGTTATTAATTTAATTATTTCTTAGCTTTTTTTGCAGTACGTTTTTCACGAAGTTTCTTTGCTATATAAAGAGCGCCTAAACCAGCACCTAAACCAGCAGTTCCATAAAGACCAGCCTTTTGAGCAGCGGATAGTCCTTTTCCACGAGTAGCAGCTTCTCTTGCTCTTTCAAATTGTTCGGCTTCTTTATCTTTTTCTGCTTGTAGTGCTAATTCTTCAGGAGTTGGTTTGTTACGACTATCCATACTATTAAGAGTTCTATAAGGTTTTTTTTGTTCTAATTTAAATTGTTCGTGTTTATTATCGGATTCATTGATTTCTTCTGTTTCATTAAGTAATACAGTATTTAAAAGCTGATTAATGTTCATTAAAATAATTCTCCTTATTTATTCTTTTTTGATGTTTTTTTGTGGCGCGTGGCGCGTTTATTGTGAAGGTATTTTACTAAATAATAAACACTTAAACTAAGAGGTCCGTAAAGAGCTGCTTTTTTAATAACAGGTGATATTTCAAATAAAATAGTTTTTTCAATATATTCGTCAATCTTGATTTTGTTTATTCTTTTTCGGCTTCTTTCTTGGCTTTACGACGATCATAAAGTTTCTTTGCCAGATAAAGACCACCAATACCAGCAGCAATACCAGCAGCAGTTTCGGGATTCGCTTTTGCTTTATTAAGTCCGGCAGATCCTAATTCTTTTGCTTTATCGAGTCCGAATTTTGCTTTATCGAATCCGACTTTTGCTTTATCAAGTCCGATAGATCCTAATTCTTTTGCTTTTGCTTTATAATATGCTAATGTTGTTTTTGGCACGTTAGATTGTTGTGCTAAGCTTGATTTACCTGCTTGTTTCAAATTTGCAATGTCTTTGGAATCCAGCACTTTAGATTGTTGTGCTAAACTTGATTTACCTGCTTGTTTCAAATTTGCAATGTCTTTGGCATCCAGCACTTTAGATTGTTGTGCTAAACTTGATTTACCTGCTTGTGTCAAATTTGCAATGTCTTTGGCAGCCGCTGTTTTTTCTGCAATTTTCTTAGCTTCATATTTTTTAGCACTTTTTATAACATCTTCTTTTACTTCATCAGAAGTTTTTATAGCTTTGTCAACTAATTTTTTACTTTGTTCAATTCGTTTATTAAGTAATTTTCTACCTTCTATTTCTTCTTCTTTAGTCGGTTTGTCTGGTTCAGAACCATCATGCATTTGTGAAGCAAGATCACCAGTTTTTGAAGCAAAGTTCTTAATAGAATCCCATGTAATTTCATTTAAATTTGATTCAATAAATTCTTCAATTTTCATGAATTTTTCCCTTCAATTTTTTATAAGCAGATTTAATAAGTAATCCCGCACCTGTTGCGGCAGCATCTAATCCTGTTTGAAATATATTTGAAGTTTCTTTTGTTTTATTAGATATTCTGGTAATAAGATCATCTTTTTTAATATTAACTTTTTCGACAATATATTGTTCAATTTTCATCGTTGACGATTCTTCCATTTATTTTTTAAATAAAGACCACCAGCAATTGCAAGTCCTAATGCTGCTGCTTTTTCTGGTTCTTTTTTAACCCATTCTTTAGCATCTTCAATAGTAGATTGTGTGTTGGCTGTTAAAGCTCCAGCACCACCTCCAAGAAGAGCTCCAGCAACAGCTCCTTTTGCTACATATTCAGCTTTTCTTAAACTTCTTGAAGTATCTTTATTCACAATAAAATCTCCAGTTATTCTTCTGGTTTTACTTGTCGAGCTTGTTGCTCTTCACGAAACTTTTGTTCAGCTTCAAAACGTTTTTTTCTAATTCTAATCTTTCTCTTTCCATTTGTCGGGTCTTATAAAGATGATATAATCAACCACCGATAGCAAGATTTCTTGGTCTAAGAGCACTTGTTGCTAATGATCCAGCAATTTTACCTACTTGAACAGAGTTAAATTCTTTTAACTCTATTCTCTATCTTTATCTTTCTTTTTCTTTCGAAGATATTTTGCTAATGTCAAACCACCAATGGCAGCAGCAGTTCCAGCAGCAATATATGATGGTACATGTTTTGATAAACTAACATCGTGTTTTCTATTTTTAAAAACTTTTTCAGCAATTTGATGTGCAATTTGCTGTGTAAGAGGATCTACTTCTGAATTATCTTGTTTATTAGATTCGTTTAATTTTGACAACGACATTACCAATCCCTCATCTCTCTTTCTTTTTCTTTCTTTTTCTTTCGAAGATATTTTGCAATTGTTATTCCACCAATTGCAGCAGCAGTTCCAGCAGCGATATAGGGATGAGCATTTACAGTTTTTCCAACAGTTTTAATACTTTTTTCAATAAATGAATCGGGCGGATGTTTTTTTAAATCTTCATCCCGTTCTGCAATTTTACGATCAATTGAATCAAGCTTGTTTTTATAAGCTCTCGCTTTAATAGGATGTAGAAGTTTATAAGCACCACTTTCTTCTGGATATTGAGGTTGATCCTCAATTTCACTTTTTGCTTTAGCAATAGCTTCAGGAGATCCGGGTACAAGATATTTTTCAGATTCAGAAAGACTTTGGTCAATTTCTTTACGTCTATTTTCTCTTTCAAGATCAGACATTGAACGACGTTCTTCTCGACTTTGTTCTGCTTTTGCACGAACTTCTTGCCTTGCCAAGTCTGCAAGTTCTTGTCGTTGTTGACGTTCAATATCAGCTGTTTCACGTCTCTTTTCTCGCAACTCGTCCATTTTTGAACGAATTTTTTGTATAATATCGTTCATGATTCAGACCTTATGTAATATAATTTCTAGCAATACTTAATCCTCTTTTCAAATAAGGACTAACAATTTTAGCTGTTTTAACTACTCCTTTTCCAGCAACTTCCATACCTTTATTAAGAAGTGTATTAGTTGCAACAGCAGCAGCTGTTCCAGCAGCTTGTTTTACTCCTAATCCTACAACTTGTCGTTTAAATTCTCTATCTTCTTGAGCTTGACGACGTCGTTCCTCTTGTTCTTTCTCTCTTTCATCTTGTTGCTCTTTAGACAACTGTTGTTTTTGTTCAGGTGTAATTACATTTTCTTGATAAATTTTATAATTTTTATCATTTAGAGCAACTTTTAGTTTTTCTTGAATTTCTAATTCCTTTTGTTCTTCTAATTTTTGTTGGTCTAACTCTTTTTGTTTAAGAGGATTTGGTGTTAATTTCTTTTCATAACCTTCAAAAATATTTTGTTTAAGTTGAAAGATATCGATATCCATATTTAAGAACCTTAATAAATCCTTATAATTATTGTTTCAAAAGACCACAAAAACCAATTATGATTAACACAGTTCCCAATATAAATAAACATACTGTTATAAATTGAATTATTTTATTTAAAAGTTTAGTTGTTATCTTCATCATCTTGATCTAAATTTATCGTACAAAAACAATATGGACATTTGTAAAATTTATATTTATCTGAATCGTGTTTTATCATAAAAACATTATTACAAAAACCACATTGAATTTGTGTTAAATTAGTAATAGTTATTGTTGATTGATATTTTTTAAGCATCATTAATTGACTTTTTGAATAGAAGTATATTTCTTGGTTGAGTGCCAATTCCAAGTTAAAACAAATGTTCTCCATTCAGGTGATGTAATTTCTACAACAGATGAATTTGATACAAACCATTTCTTATCTGAAGTAATACAAACACGATGATTTGAAGAACCTTTTAGTCTATAAAAATCAGATGAAAGTCCTAATTGTCTAAATCCCCATTTTGCTAATACTGCTGCACCATCACAATCATCTTTCCAACCGTTCATTACAACTATAGCTGGATCATCAGGAGTCCAATCTGAACTTTCTTTTTTCCATTTAAATTTAGACATCATTTTACGAAGACCATGTATGCCTTCAGATTGAATAATAACTTTCCATTTATCTAATTCTTTTTCAGCTTTCTTCAAATCACTTTTTTTAAATATGTGTATATATAAGTTTTTAAAGAATTCATACATGGTATAATTCTCCAATTTAATTTCTAAAAAGAATATAATATTAATTATTTTTTAGAAAGTTTTTTTGCATCATTAATTATTTTTTCTAATTCTTCTGGTTTTTGTGCCATAAAAGTTTTTAGAATTTTTACTGCTAATTCAATTAATAGATTTAATTCTGATGTTGCTAATTCTTTTCCTAGTTCTTTTAATCGAACTAATGAATTATCAAATACTAATTTAAATTTTTCTGAATTTGTTATTTCTAGTTCATTTGCTTTAACTACTTCATCAATAATAATTTGTATTCCATTCATTCCTACTTTTAGTAGTAATGTGATCATTGGAACAATATATGGCCATACCCAAGAAAAGATTATTTTAATTTTACTAATCATTATTTAATTATCCTTATTATTTTAATTGTTTGTCCGCGAGATCTTGTTAAAAATCTAATATTTAAGATTTTTTTCTAAATGTTTCAACAGTACTCTTTCGAACTGGTTCTTCTTTATCGACTACTGGTTCTTCTTCACATTTTGGTACTGGTTTATCGTGTTTACCAATACGCATAAAAGATAACCATTCACCAACTAATGTAAGAATACTATCGTCATAAACATTTTTAGATCTTTTTGCAAGAATTTTTAAAACATAAATAACAGATCCTAAAAGTAACGCATGATTTTGTAAATATTCAATAATTACAGTATCGTTTGGAAGAAAATCATTCATAGAATCTCCATAATCTGGATACAACCTACTTTAGTAGGTGGAGGAAGATTATAACTATAACTTTCGATTATAATCTTCCTCTAGTTAACGACAAATTTCTCCTATGATGTAGAGAACTTTTTCGTCTCCCCCGACTTGGCTTGTGATAGTACTGATTTTCGTTACCTACTAATCAGCAATGAGGATTGGTATTTGTAATACCGTTTACCTCCAGAGCAATGAGCTGGGAGTGGCACTCATCGGTGAATCACAAGTCAATCGTCTGTTCAACCCCATTAAACAATGGACATGTAACACTTGCTTTAGCGAGAATTACATGTCACTTACTTAAAGTAAGTGGTAGTTGATCTTCGTTTAGTAATAGCAAATTAATTGCGTGAATAAAATGAATATTTGGTTTTTCGGATTTGATTGGTTCGATATGTCCATGTATTGTGTGAAAAGCATCATTAGTACCAATACCAGTAAAGACTATAACAAAATCTTTACCATCTGAACTTAACCATTTATTCGAAAAATTCCAAAAGAAAGTCGTTTGTTCAATATAACCTATTCCAAAACCATTTTGTTTTAATTCAAGTTCCCATGGCCCCCAAGGATAATCTGATGAATAAATCGAAATATTTCCTTTAAAAGATTCAGTGTGTTCAGTTATAAGAAAATATTTATTTAATGGTTTATTATAACTAATAGAGTTATACAAACCAAAACCATCTGGACTTGACAAAATTGATTTTGATTCTTCTAAATTAGGAGTCCAAGAATAACCATTAAAAAATTCGTATGAATCACGAACCATTAGTTGTGTTTTTGGAGCTCGAAAGATATGAATTTGACCAGGTTTTTGTATTTTAAATGCACCATCATAATATTTTGTAAAATAGAAATATACATAATTATCAATTGAATCTGTATAATTTTTACCAAATTGAAGTATTTTAGGCGTAACAATACCGAGTTCTTTAGGAAATGTCCAAGCAGTTCTTGTCCAACTTGATCCATAATTAATAGATTTATATAATAAAGTTTCTGGAAAATTAACAGAATATGGATCTCTAGTTACCCACATATATAAAATTCTATCAACACAAATTATACCATATGATTTTCCGTAACTATACCAAATATCTTTTCCATAATAATTATGAGGATCACCAATTATCTTTGAAACACCTAAACTAATTTTTATCGAACTATTATCAAAACCATGACCATCACCCCAGACAGTATATTGATGATCATCGTCTGCCCAAGTAACTGGAAAATTATCTGATCCAGAAATAGATTTTTTGTGTGTTGACCAATCAAATGTTATAGTAAAATTTTTAGCATAAGAAGTCGAAAACAACATAAGAATGATCAACACACATATGACACATCTACTCAACAGGAATCTCAGGCTCTGGTGTTGGAGTTGGAGTTGGCTCTGGAGTTGGAGTTGGCTCTGGAGTTGGAGTTGGCTCTGGAATTTCAGTCGTCTGATCACCAGTAGTATTATTAGAATCAGTATTATAAGAATCAGAAGGGTTCTGTTTTGATCCACCTACTCGATCACCACCAATATTTTCTTCTTTACCAAACTCTAAATCACCTTGTGAAGAAGCAGCATCACCACCTGGTGTCATGTTATTCGAACCATTAACCATTGTTGAACCATCACCACCTTGAAGTGATGTATTATGTCCAGCATTTCGAATTGCTGCTTCACCAAAATCTAAGAATTCATGTGCTACATAAGCACCAGCTGCAACTTTCAACCCGGTGGTGAAAATACCACCAATTGTTTTCCAAGCTTGTTTTCCCATTCCATCGGGATCTGGAATGTTAGCCTCAATTTGTTTTCCACCATTAATAAAAGCAGAATCTACATGTTGATTAACAGTTAAACAATTTCCTTGCGCATCACACTGTTTAATAAGTGGTGTATTTGCAATTGTTTGTGCTAAAGCAATTCTACTCTGAACTAATGCCAGATTTGTTTCTATAAGTCGTTGCTGTGCTTGCATAGCAGATTGCCATTTTTGAGCACCAGAACAACCGAATGTTAAAGTAATCAAAATCAAACCAAAAAATAAACCAATCTTCTTCATTAGATCTCCGTAACCTGGATACCACCTACTTTAGTAGGTGGAGGAAGATTATAACTATAACTTTCGATTATAATCTTCCTCTAGTTAACGACAAATTTCTCCTATGATGTAGAGAACTTTTTCGTCTCCCCCGACTTGGCTTGTGATAGTACTGATTTTCGTTACCTACTAATCAGCAATGAGGATTGGTATTTGTAATACCGTTTACCTCCAGAGCAATGAGCTGGGAGTGGCACTCATCGGTGAATCACAAGTCAATCGTCTGTTCAACCCCATTAAACAATGGACATGTAACACTCGTTTTAGCGAGAATTACATGCCACTTACTTTAAGTAAGTGGTAGTTGACACTATTCTTTGCCTCCTACTAAAAATCATCGTGATAAAAATCGATAAACAAAGGTTGTGTTAATTCTGGTTTTAATCTTTGATTATAAGTTTCAATATCAAAAATAAAAACCACTCTATTTTCTTCTTGATAATAATACGTTGGTTCTTGAATAATTGGATCTCGTAAATCACCAAATATTTTAGAAAATCTATATTTGTAATCTGATTGAATTACAAAATCATTTAATTCAAACTTTATTGATAAAAATGCTTGTGTTGGTGTTTTACTTATTATTACTGAATCTGGAAATCTTGTTGATTCTTCTGTTAACAATAAAGTTCTATCAATTTTATAATTCGGTTTCAATCCTATATAATGTTTTGTGAATGGTACTAATACTGGTGAATTATGTTCTACATTAAAACTAAAATTGATTGTTTGTATTTCATAATACTTATCTACAATTAAAAATTGTGGAAATGGTATTACATAAGTTAAATCTAATAACACTTGAAAAGTAGAAGTTGATGAATCTTGTACTGCTGATGTTATTGAATCTAATCTTATTAATGGATTATGATTTAATGAGAAACAATATTCTGGTTTACCAGTATTATAATTTAATTTAGTATATAGATTATATATAGTATCTTGTATTATATCAAATTGTAATTTATTAAATAAAAAGTCTGGTGTTAATTCTAAAAATGTTGTGAAATTTAATATATTTAAGTGTTTGTTTAACGGCAAAGATCTTTTAATTGTGTAGGCAAGTTCTTTCGCATGTAATTGGGATTCACAATTTATAGCAATTGTAAATGATACAAATGTTTGTTCTTCATGAACGAAAACACCTACATCTCTAGTTTCATTATAGAGAACTGGAATCTTATTAGTATTTTCTAATTGATTTCTCATTATAAGATCAGTACGACGACCATTAAAATTAATAGTTTCGTCATTTATTGCTGAAATTATTGCTGGTAATTCATAATTAGAAAATGGTTCTCTACCTAACTGAAAAGATCTATTACCTATATTAAACTGATACGATTTAATAAGACCCGGTTCATCTTGAAATAAATAATTATCAAAAAGAAGTTTTGTCGAAACTAATAAATCACATAAAAAATTGTGTATTTTCATAATTGAAAAGATCTTGCGCTCAAAGTTCGAAACGTTAAAAAGCTCTTTTGTCAGATTTTATCTATATCTTATTAGGTATAGACGTAATCTGAACCCAATATCTGACTATTTCCCATAATATAGTTAATAGTTAGATCTTCTTCCAAAGAAGTGTTACAAACATGTATTTCAATATTATCACCACTATAACTAAAGTGATAGATATTAGTTAAGATTTCATTAGTAGAATTAATTCTTAAACTAAATGGTTTTTCACTAAATAAAATTATAGTATTACAACCTATATTGTAATTATCTATTTTTTCACTATATATATCAAATACTTCTTCTAATGTAGATCCTGATGGTAATTCTTCTGTTATACTAGATAATGTTTTAGAACCTACTATATAATTTGTTGGTAATAATACTAATAATTCATTTAATAATGTTTGTGTTGGATTATTTTGTTTTAATAATGTTGTAATTATATTTATACTTAATAAATCTGTCATATTTTTATTTACCCGCAAGATTTAGAAGTAATTCTAAACAAGAATTAAAGAATTTAACATGTGTATTATCGTTGTTATGTGTTTATATGTGAACATTTTTTAATTAAGAGTTTGCTTTATTTGAAAAATTTACAAATAATAAGCTGTTCGATATGTATAAAATGTTCCACCCCCTGCAGACGCACCGTTAAAATTTCTATAAAATATTCCACTATTATTTGATCTATTCACTGGTCCACAACCAACCAAGAAAAACTTATCAACAAGTTTAGTTAATTGAAAATTGTCAGCTCCAAACAAATCTGTTCCAGTAGCGTCAATACCAGTTGATAATGGAAATCCACATCCTGTTAAAATATATTCTTCTCCAGAAATAGCATTAGAAAATACTTGATTTGTAGAAGAACCAAATTTTGTAGTTGCATTATTTGGATAATCTGTTCGAAACTGAATGTTTAAAGGTTCCATTAAATTAGAAATACCAGTCGGTCCCCAATGATCTGTTTCTAAAGTAGTTCCACTTGTAAATGTTTTCATTGATGTTGATTCTTTAGCAACATAATATGATCCAATATAAAGAATTCCTCCAGAAGTATAAGGAGTAAATGATGTTGAATCAACATTTAAAGATATATGGGTACTATCAATAACAGTATATTCAAAAACTTTAATATTTAATTCAGTTGTTCCTACAATAGAAAGCATTGTACACAAACTATGATTCTCTAAATTAGTTGTATCATTAATTGTAAGTACACATGGATTTGCTAAAGTAATATTTGAAATAGTTCTTGAATATCCTAAACTTGAAACTCCAATTAAACAATTATTCATATTACCATTAAGATCTGCAACACCACAATCCTGACCATTATGAGTAGTTTTAGCAAAAGGAACACCAGAACCAGTTAATGCAGTATTATAATCCAAATAACCATCATGTTGAAATGTTACAGTAGGATCATCAATATCACCTAATGTATTGTTATTATTTCCTTTTGGATAATTATATACTGGATCATACCAAGCACAAGTTGATGTATTTGTAGAAGCTTGTCCATGTGCAAGTGAAAGAAGTGCAAGAGCAGAATATTGAAATGTTGAAGCACAATGCCAATTAGATGTAGGATTTACTTGACCATCAATACCATCTCGTGCTTTCGCACAATCAATTATATTATAAATATAATTTTCTCCATTTGAAGCAGTTAATTCACTAATTGGATTGTGATCTGCAGATGTAGTAATCGGCGCACCATTTTTAATAGATGCTCCAATGTATCCTGTCCCGTAAGCAACTTTTGAACAAGAATACTTATCAATAAAGAATCCCGGTTGTTCGACTCCACCATCAATAAATGCACGATGAAGAGCATATCCTTCTGCATTTGCAGAAGCTGTATCTTCAAAATCATAAATTGATTTTATATCGATATCGTTTGGAGCGTATTGAGAATGAGTTGGATTCGATTCGTGATTAATTCTATAATAGAACTTCGGTATCCACACTATAACTGAAGATGATG
This sequence comes from uncultured Caryophanales bacterium, assembly GCA_937928185.1. GTDB lineage: Bacteria > Bacillota_I > Bacilli_A > Izemoplasmatales > Hujiaoplasmataceae > UBA5603. Next base: position 3,410 of record CALEZX010000099.1, on the reverse strand, counting down.
GAGTATGAATATAGTTTCCATAATTGGTAGATGAAGTGACATAATAATCTGAAAATCTTTCAAAATTTACTGGAAGAAGATCTTCCGGACAAATACCACAACCAAAACCATATTCACCTGGATTTCCAATATCATTTTGTCTAATATAAAAACGTCGTGGTATTAAATTTCCCTCAGCATCACTTACAAGAATAGCATTTTCAAATTTATCGTTATTATTAAAAACAATATTTCCAACAATTCCAGTATTAGGTGTTTCTAAACCTATTGAATCTTGTTTATAAAAATTAGAACCTGATACTTTTTTATTAGTACCTGATAAAGACATTGTTGTATCAGATACATCAATTATAGATATATAGTCATTAGCATCAATTGTTGTTACTTCTTCTAAATCATTAACATTTTTAAAATCAGCCATATTAAGACCTAATTTTTAATTAAATAATAATGAATAAATGCATATAAACCCCACATTGTTGGTACAATTGTAAAAAGAAAAGTAAAAACACTTCTTTTTATTGATGTTATTAACTCTGTTGTTTTCTCTTCTTGTTTTATTGCTTGTTCTATCAGTGGTTTTATTACATCTAATTCAGTTTTTAATTTATTTGATTCTGAAATTAAATTCTTTAAACTTTCATTTAAAGAAGAATGTTCGTTTTCTCTTTTATTTAAAAATTCTACTACTTTTCCTAATTGATTTGTGAGTTCTTTATGATTATCAGTCATTCCATCAACTACATTATCATCTAATTTTTGTGCTATATCGATAAACATTCTACTTAGTTTTTCCATTAAATCATGACGAGTGGGAGCTTGAGAGGAGAGAGTAATTAATGTTTTTACTTGATTTGTAACTTCATTAATTGTTGAAGTAGTTGTTGTTATTTTTGATAAAACTTCTGATAATACATATTTTAAAAAATCAAGAACATCAGTATCTATTTGTTTGTTGTTCTTTGTTTCTTTATTAAATAAATCATTCATAATTAATTAATTCTTTTTTGTTTTTGATTAATAATTATTGGACTCCTCTTATTTAATACTATGTTTTTCGTTCTTTTATTTTATTAATAAAAGATTGTTCTGTTATTTTTTTAGTTTCTTTTAAAGATTTGTTAGCTTCTTCTATATGTTTATCAATTTGTTCAATCTTATCATTAAATAATTCTTTAAATTCAGATAACATTTTAGTTTCATAATTATATTTATCTGTTATATCAGTTGCAACACATAGAATTTTACATCTTTCAATTGGTATTTTATGAATATCTAAAAGACGTTTTTCACCTTTTGTATTAGTTAACCATTGTTGATATATTAATGGTTCATTTGTATCTAATACTTGTTTATTTGTATCAATTTGTTGTTGGGATTCTTCAATATTAAAACAATCATCCATCAAACAATCATCTTTAAAAGAATTTTTATCTAAATCTTCCTTTTTAATAAATTCATTATAAAATTTATCATTTATAAAACCATAAGTATTAGTGTTTTTAAAAAACCAAACATATGAATCTAAATTATTTAATATTAAGTTTTGATCGTTTATAAATTTATTTAACCTTTTTTCATATTCACATCTTTTAATAAAACTATTTATTATGTTAGTTAAATTTTTTAATAATAGAATTTCTGTTTCTGTCCAAACTCTATTATAATTACAATCAAAACCTATAAATCCATATATATTTTTTTCATTTAATTGTAATGGTAATAATACTAATGATTTTATATTTAATTTATTTAAAAATTTATGTATTAAATAATTTTCTATTATTATTTCTTTATTTAATAGTCTTTTTGTGTAGGCCGCAAGATCTAGTTGATTCGTAGTATATGTTTTACCATTTACAATACTATCATCGATTCGGGAATATTCGTGTTCACATTTTAATTTATAATCCAATTTTTTTTCATCTATAGGTATCATTCTATAAATATAACATCTACTAGGATGAATAATATCCCCAATTACTTCTAATATTTTATCTAAAGTATCATATGAATTACAATTAATCAACATTGATGATATTGTATTTAAACCTTCAAATATTCTACTCTTATACAATAAATCATCATATATTAATTCACGCTCTGCTTCTTTTCTTTTTAAATCAGTTAAATCAGTATTTGTAATAACAAAACATTCAACTTCACCATCATTTTTCATAGCTGGATAAACGGTTGTTCTTATCCATAAATTTTTTTTACTATTATTATAAGTATTATAACATTCTAATATACTAAATTCTTTTTGTTGCATAGCTTTCTTTAAATGATTATATAAGACAAGATTTTCTTTTACTCGTTCAATATCGAAAATATTTTTCTTATTTACAAATTCAGATTTATCAATTTCCCAAAGTAATTCAGACGATTTATTCATATCAATAAACATGCCATTTTTATCAAGAACGTCAATGGCAGCAGGTGAACTTTCGAAGATGTATTTATATGTCGATAACACTGTAATACCTTTATTTTATTATAATATTCCTAATTTTTCTCTTTCATTTCGTCCCCACTGACGACATTCTTCAACCCATTGTGCAAATGCTATAATCATATCTTGTTCACCAGATTGTAATTGATACATACCTGCTAATGAACCAGAATGAATACGATTTAAATATAATTCATCATCCAAAGAAAATTTACTTCTTAATCTTTGCTGAACTCGTTCTGCAATTAATTTACAATGAGGACTTAATGACTTAATTTTTTCTTTTAATTCTGGTGTTAATTCTGCTAATTCAATACTACTAAATATTTCTTCTGGTTGTTCTGGTAATTCTGCAACATCATAAAAACCAACATAAGTATAACCATCTTCTAACGTACAATGTTCTACTCCTTTAGGATTACCATTATCATCTAAAGGAATATTTAAAGTATATGTTGTATACGGTGTGCTATATTTCTTATATTTTACGAGCATATGATCTCCTTAATTATTTAATATACCGACTAACTCGGAAACCAATATTATTACTAGATGAACTATTAAAATAATTTAAATCTCTAGAATTAATTCCACTACTATTAATTGATTCTGAATCACCTCCACATAACATAACATAAAATAAATCATTTTCAATATTTAAAGAAGGACCAAGTATACGAATACGATCTTTACCAAATAAATTGGTTCCAACATTACTAAAACTTAATGGAAATAATATATCAGTCAATAAATTATAAGTATAAAATACTTGATTATTTAAATTACCAACATATTCAATAACAAGAGCATTATTGTATTCATAATCTGTTACATAAGGAATATTAATTCTATTCATTAACAAATTATTACCAGTCGATCCCCAATGATCTGTTGCTAAAGTATTTCCACTTGTAAATGTTTTCATTGATGTTGATTCTTTAGCAACATAATAATCATT
>CALEZX010000098.1 GCA_937928185.1 uncultured Caryophanales bacterium | reverse complement strand
AATATTCACACAAAGATAATTTAGCATCCTCAATGGTTTTATATGCAGGAAAATCTAAATCATCGTACCAAATACCGTCGTTTAACATCATCTCTTGAATTCGAAATTCAGTATACATAAGCTCCTTATGAAATTGGCAGATTGGATTCCCCACCCAATACCTTCTCACTACGAAAGTGAAAACCTTGTTGCACGCCCTAACACAAAAATAGAAAACATTGTAAGTGTTAGTTGACCCTCAACACCCACGACAAGTGTAGATATGATTGCCTATCTCGGGAGTTGCTTCTGGGCTACATCACGACAATATTTAATTTTTGTGCTACTGCCAATTATGATGTAATTTTTGGTTATTGTTTACATGCTTTAATTACTTGTTCTGTTCGTTCTTGCCAAGAACCATTTTGATCTGGACATAATTTATTATGTACAATATCAATCGCGTCAATTAAATATCTCATACATTCAAAAAGATTTTCAACACGTTTTTTACTGGTAGATATATTAACACTTTCTAAATAAATATCTTCTAAAGTTATATTTGATTGATTTGTTTCGTCAATAACTAACTTAACTTTTCGATTATTTGATTCTGTTTTAGATAATAAATCTATTGACAATTCTTCTAAAATATTTCTATCAAACATTAATAGTCTCGTTTTCTTCTGAATTTACATAAAAAGCCCAATGGATTGTCATAAATTCGTCCAATAATTCTTTTCGAATATTTTTGTCTTTAAATGGATCAACATCAACCGGAATTGGTGGTAATGCTTTTCTATTTTTTAAACTATCCAACATATATTTAATTGCTGTATCGACATGAATTTTACAATATACTGGTCCAAATTTATCAAAAGGTTCTATCCAACATATATAATCATTATTCTTCTCGATCATTTCTTCCTTCGGTAAATAGTTATTAAACCAAATATTCCTGTTCCTAAAAGTAATAATGTACTCGGTTCTGGTACTGGTGCTGTTGGTGGTGGATCGTGTTTTTTAAGAGGTGGACATGGTGAACAATTATCTCTATCCAAATGATATATTATTGGTCTATTAAAATTAACAGGTTCATAATACGTTGGTGAATTTTTGTGTTGATATAAAACAGTTTCTTGTGGAACTATCGGAGGCGCATTATAAATCCATTCTACTTCTTTCGGTTCCTCTTTTGGTTCTTCTAAAGGAACTGGAGTCATTGGAATAATATCATTACAACATGATGCACTTATTATTCTATTACCATCTGTAATTGCTAGTTTATCTTCAAAATTATGAATTTTACCTGATAGTCCAATATAATCACCTTTTCTATAAGATACTAATGCAGGACCATCAAATCTAATCATTTTTGCATTTTTAAAATTAAAATTAGAATAATGCTTAAATAATACTTGATCTGTTGTTGTTGTATACATTAATGAACCAATACTAGATGCTGAATCTTTTTTACATAAACCTACCCATTTATTATCAATCATACTATCTATATCAGGTTCACCTACTGGTTCAATTTGATGTAAATTTTCTGTAAATTCAATATGTGTTTGATTATTATAATAATCTTGCATTATTTCTTTTTTTAATTTTTTATTATCATAATGATTAAGACCTATAAATATAATAATTATAAATATTACTGTTGTTGTTAAAAATGATATTAATATTGTTTTTATTGGCAGCAAGATTCTTTTTAAATTTCTTTTACTTGTTTTCATTTTTACACCGTCGCTCCAATATTTTCAAATAATGATACATCTGGTGGTTCAGAATATCCTGAAACACTACCATCAGATTTAATTAAATAAATTTTATTGTAACCATTAAAAATATCTACAACATTTTCTTCAGCTTCAATCATATCTTTATCAACTTGTGAAATAAAATTAGAAGCTACCAATACTTGATTGTTTAATGTTAAACCTAAAGTAAAATAATTACCAGTACTAACTTTTCGAATATCTGTCCATGATGATGTTTCACATTGATTATAAGTGTTATCACCGTAACAAAGAACTGTATTTGACATTGTTAACAATGCAATATGATCCCAACCACTTGACACTTGTTGAATTTGTGGTAATACATAATCATATGGATCAAAAAATTCTAAACTAGATGATTTAACTTTACCATCAATTGTTAATGCTAATAATGTTTGATAACCTACTGATATTTGTTTTATGTTTTTATTAAAATTTTGATTAATGTTTATTATTTCTTCATAAGAAAAATTATTAAAATCTAATAAATGAATTGAATTAAAAGAATCTAATAATGCAATTCTAGATAAATAAGAAGATATTTGAATTATATTATTGAAATTCTTACTTGTAATTTGTTGATCATTTGAAACTAATGAACCATCTATTTTAATAGATGTAATATATGTAGTATTATAATCTAATGATTTATACACTTGTGTTTGAAATATATTTTTATGGGCCGAAAGATCTGGATTTATATCTGGTACGTTATCATCATAAACAATTCCAGAAAAAACTAAATTCTTATCTTCATTTATTGCAACAACACAATTATCATCAGATGATAAACTATATTTAGGTTTTTCTATTTCAATAAAAGAAGTTACTGGTCCTAAAATAAATTGTGAACATAATGGCACAGTATTTGGTAATACATTTAAAGAAATTGGAGTTATACCACCATCTTGTAAATATTCAAATATTTGAACTGATGGATTTCCTCTTTGAGTAACACAAAGATATTTATCATTAACAGAAAAACTCAAAGAAGTAATGGATTCTTCAAAATATTTTATACCTACTGCTGATATTGAATTTTTTAAAATATCTAATTGAACTAAATATGGTTCTTTATCAAGACCCATTAAAATTTTTGAACTATCTGAAGTTTTAGTTAAACAATTTATTTTATTATCAACTAAAGCATTTACGGTATTATTATAATTACTTACTACTTCTTGTCGTTCGTAATTATAAATATGTAAATACGGATTTTTATAACTTGATATAAATAAAAGTTTATAATTATCTAAAAAACATAAATCAGTTACAGTACCTAAATCTAAAGAATCTAAATTAAATTCATTAATATTTATATAATTATTTTGTGCTTGTTTTTTATATAATTTAATATTACCATATGTAGACACTAAATTATCATAATGTCCAAAACATATGTATTTGTCATCAATACTTGTTTCAATACATGTTACTAACTCATTTAATTTTATACCTAAACTATTAACAATTTCAGTATAATTAGTTGTTTCAAATACCGAAATAAAATTATCAGTATTTGTTCTAACAGAAGATATAAATAAAAAATCACCAGAAGTACTAAACTTAGCACAAATTGATGGTTGTTTTAAAGTCTTCTTTAAAACCTTTTCTGAAAAATCAATTGTCGAAAAGATTTTAATATATGGTGGTTTAGTTATTGAAAAAACGACTAAATTTTTAACACTATTATAATCTATTGATGTTATAATTCCATTTATATTAAATACGTTAGTTACTATGTTAATGAAATTAAAAATACTATATATAATTAATTTCTTTTCATCATAACAACCAACCATTAAATAATTATTTGGAATTTCACCATCACGAATATAATTAACATTTGATAAATGATCATCTATTGACCAATCACCTGATTTTTGCCGTTTATCAAAATCAGAATAAATTAATCCGGTTATGCCTCCCTTTGTAAAAGGTTGCATTATGACACCTCTAATATACTCATTGTAATATGTATTCTATTTAAAGCATCTGCTTTAGCCCAAATAGCATCCAATGGTTCAAGAATGTGTTTACCATGAATAACATTTAATCCAGATCTTGCCGGCAAATTACCATCATTAATAAAATATGTTAATCTATCTTCTTGTGTATAATCACTCCAACAAACAGTCACACTACCATCATTTATATTATCAATATTAGAAGTGTGTATCATTAGAATAATAGATGCTTTAGCATCACTTGGACATTCATAAATCTTAACCAATTCAGTTGTTAAAGAATGACTTTCATTTTTATATTCTTCAATTACTGATCTTGTTAAAACTCTTGTTTCAGTCATTTTAATTATCCTTAATATATATTAAAAAAATAAATAATAAGACACACCACCAAAGCCGAAGCAATGGTAGTGTGTCTTACTGAGAAGCACCCCCACCAACTTGCGTTTGGGGGACATCAATTTTACCATAAATAAAATTAACGCGGACAAATACTTTATTCTCGTAAGAATAAAATATCTATACTTGATTAATTTCTATATTAATTCTGTAAATATTAAAATTTTAATATTATTATTTCTATATGAATAAAGACAGAATATATGATTATCCCGAAGGACAATCTATATTCTGCCAACAGAACCACCCCTACCCGATCCGAAGATCCTAGGGGACGACAAACAAATAAATCTGTTTGCCGCGGATAGACATTGCTGCCTATACTTAATTAATTTCTATATAAAACTATCGAATATTAAAATTTTAATATTATTATTTCTATATGAAACTATTCAAAAAGAAGAACATTTTTCTTTGGTCTGCGAAAGTATAATAATAATGGAATTATAAGCAAACCACTTAAATACTTAACAATTGCTTGACCATATACTGGTGGGTTTGTAATTCCCCAAGCACCAAAAGCAATACCAACAAATAAAATTGAATCGACTGGTGCTGAAAATAAATTACTTACTGTAACTCTAAAAATAATATCTTTACTAACAATTGTATATACTAACCAATCTAATGCTTCAGCTACAATAAACGCAACTGATGATGCCACTGCTACTTTCCAAAGAGGAATTGGTAAATGTGATAATAATATTCCTAATAAAGTAGTAATAACCATTGAAGCTATCATAAAATACCAAACTTTATGTCCAAATTCTCTTTGTACTAAATCTCTTAATGAAAATGTTAAACCAATAAAAATAGCTCCTGCTGGAAATACTAAACCAAATAGATTAATTATTCCAAAATAAGATACAAAAAGATTTGCTAAAAAAATACTAAAAACATAAGAAATACCATAATACCATTTTTTTTCCAAAATTAAGCCTCCTAAAAAAGAAAATGGTACTCGAGACCGGAATCGAACCGGTATGGCTGTTCAGCCGAGAGATTTTAAGTCTCTTGCGTCTACCTATTCCGCCACTCGAGCACACATATCTATTATAATAATTTCTATATTAAAAGGAATAAATCTTCAAATTCGTTTACTTTAAAATTTTCAAAATAATATGGAATAATTATATTGTAAATTATATATAAATATGTGTAATGATCATAAGATCTAGATGCTGGTAAATTTTCAAATAAAATCTTATAATAATTAAAAGTTGAAATATCGTCTTTATTATTAAATAACTGTTGTATATTTTTAGATAAATAATCAAACAATTTAACTATATTTGTCGGTATTTGATCTTTGATTAAAGAAATTGAATGTTTATCTGTTAAATATTTTTTAAAATAATCATAAGCTTTTGTAATAATATGCGGTTCAAAATTCAGTAAATTATCTATAGAATCGTCATGATTTTCTGTATCAACATATGAAAAAGAAGATTTACGAACTTTTGTCATAATCACTTCATTCTTCATCATATTAGATACATTGATCATATTTTTATTTGATAATTTAAAATCTTGGATAACACTTAAATTTTCTTTTTTATTTTTATCACACTCCTTTAAAACAATATTAAGAAAATCTTTTTGAGAAATAGGAATTAAATGTTTATACTTATCTGATATTTCATTTATTGCTGTTTCATTATCATTTTCATTAAAATCTACATCTATGATTTCTACTTCAAATTGTTTTGATGGTAATAATTGTTTAATAAAATAATTGATACCTGATTGTTGTACTTCTTTTTTAAAATAATTAATCATATCAAAATCTGGATATTTCATTACAATATATTTATATTGATAAAGATAAAACAGATAAAACAATACTATTACGTTTAGATTGGCCGCAAGATCTTGCCGTTCACTCTCAAAAATATTATAAATTGTCTCTATTATTTTCTTCTGATTAAAACTGATTATATTATCTAATTCTTTACTTAAAATTGTATTATAAATACTAATAATATAATCAATATTTATAAACCATGAATCATCATATAAATTAGGAATTATAATTTTGTTATTATCTTTGTCAAAAACAACTTTATCATTTATAAATCTAAAATATTTAAATATATTATGAATAATAAAAGATTTTAAAATATTATTAACAGTATAATTATTTAAAATAGTTTCAATCAATGTTTCTTGTTGTTGTTTTTGTTCAACTTCTTTATCTTTAATAATATCGTTACTCGGTTTTTCAATAACTAAAGGTTGTTGTATAACTTCTTTAATAATATTTTTATTTTCAATAACAGGTTTTTTAATCTCATTATTATTAGAAATATCCAACATATTTAAATAAAGTTTAAATACAGAATCTAATAAACAAAAATTACTAACAAAAGAATTAAAGAAATTATAAATACGTTTTAATTGAGGGATATCTACTGTAAATATAACATTATTACTTAATTTTAAATTAGAAAATTCTGATGTTGTTTTAATATTCTTTATTGTTTCAACAATTCGTTCACAATCTTTTAAATAATATTTTTCATTAATAAGTAATTTAGTTGGTATAATATTTATAATATTATTATTGTGTGGATCGTTTTCTAAATTTTCTTTAAAAATATTAACTGCATCTTGTGAACTACTATTAATATTATATATCGATGTTTCTACACATAAATTATGAAAATCTTTAGTAACTGTAAATTTTATAATACCTTTACTTGTTGTGTACTCAACAAAAACATGTAAAATACTTAGTTCCAAAAGAGCCTCCTATATTATTTTTCAAAAAAACAAAAATACAATAATATTATTTATATATAATCATAGAAGTTTTTAAAACACAAAAAAATTATTTTCCCGGGATCGAATAAATCGAATCCCGGGATTTTTAATCAAAATATTTTACTATACGCTCCATCGATCATGTCGATGATGAAGTCAGTAGCCATCAGTTCACTGGTCGTAAGTTCACCGTTTTCGGTGAAAAACGTAAATGTCGGCGTGTATTTAGGCACCATTGTAGCATCGATGCCATCATTTGTTAATATTAAAATTAAATTATTATTGTTAGGTCCTTCAAAATAAACCTTAAATCCATCTCCTGTATTCTCCCATCCTTCCTCCTTGATTGATGTTTCAGGAATACTCCCTATAATAACTGACAATAATTGTCTTACTGTCAGATATGGAATTTTTGCCAACGGTGTTTCCTTTCCTGGATACACCTGAAATGTCAGACAAACATTTGATTCCAATAAAGATCCCGCCTCTGGTTCTACATCTTTCATAGACGGAAAACGGTCTGCAATTACACTCAAAAACGCTTCTGAGGCGTTTTTATCTGACCATGACGGAATTGTATGTACATCATAGTACAATTCTTCTGCAAACACATTAGAGATAATACAAAAGAATATCATAGTAATTATTGCAGTCTTTTTCATGTCAGCTCTCCTTTAGTATTTGTTTTAATAATTAATATCGTCCTGTTCGATACTGCATGTACATCTCCTCCTGTTTTTCTAAATATTCAAGAATTCGATATGATGCTCGAGGGTCTGGTCCTTTAAGTTTATGGTATTTATTGAGGTATGAAGCTTTATAAACTTTCACACCATCAGTTTCTTTAGAAAAAGTAAAATACAATGTAAGAAATCCGCCTTCTTCGTTTTTTGCTCCAACGAAAAAACAATCTTCAGTTTTATCAAAATTATTTAGATCTATATCGGCATGACTTTTGTCAAAAATTCTTACATTTTCGTGTCGCATAACCAACAAACTAATTAATTGTTCAAGAGTATAAAAGGGAACATCGTAATAATTTTCCTTATAAAAATCGAAATATTCTCTTTGAACAATTGATGGAAATACCAGTACTGTATTTTTTAAAAAATTTGAATCTGATTCTACACCAAATACCAAATCTTTATTTTCCATAACAATCGCATTAAGCAGAGTGTTATGGAACGCAAATCTAAAAGGATTTGGAGCGTAAAACTCACCATCTACACTTGACTCAATAAATCCTTCTGAAAATCCGTTAGTAACAACGCAAAACAACATCATAATAACCATTGCAAACTTTTTCATAATCCTTGTCTCCTTTTAAATTATTTAAGTTTAAAAAATATTACACCTTTTATACATTAGTTATTTCTATATATACATAGAGAATATATAACTCTTAAAATTGGTATTTCAATTTTTATTATGTCACAACATTATATAAAAGTTGAAGTTAATTTTAGTCTAAAACACAAAAATTTAAGAAAAAAAAGAAAATCGTATTTAAGAGAAAAAAAATTGAAATATTTATAACAAAAGTTGATGGTGTAAAAATAAAAAATTAGCGAAGTGGTAAAAAAAGGCCGCACCCCCCAGATAAACGGGAGCGCGGCGCGGAAAAATTCAAAAAAAGTTTTTTAAAAAATCGATGAAAAAATTCTTTGAAATTATTCGGAAAGATCTTAAAATAATTTTGACTGTATATTATATTACTAAAAATTTGTTGATTATATCGGTGTTATAGTCAAAATTATAGATTGATCCTAATCAATTTAATTTTTACTGTTATTTTTAAATAATTTTTTACTGAATATTTTTGTTTTCTTTATTATTTCTTAAAAAAAAATTTTGGCGTGATATTTGTACATCAATATTTTCTATTAGAGTTATTTTCCGCCAAAATTCATCAAGAACTGTAATAGATATAATTTGTTTGTTATTATTTCCAAAAAATAGTTAATATAATTAATTATTACTGATATTTTTAATTTTTTTAATCTTTTTTTACTGATTTATTTATTTATCAAAAAAAAAAAAAAAAAAAAAAAAAAAAAATTTTTTTTTTTTTTTTTTTTTAAAAAAAAAAAAAAAAAAAAAAAAATTAAAAAAA
>CALEZX010000097.1 GCA_937928185.1 uncultured Caryophanales bacterium | reverse complement strand
TTCAGACTGTAGACAAAGTATCCTAAAAATAGGGTACTTTTTTACTTTAAAATAACATTTTGCGATAATTTTTCGAGTTACTATATACAAGTATATAGTAAATTGATAAAATTAACTTGGGTGATGAGAAATGATCACAAAAAAGAGCAATCAATCGCGAAATAATATCCAAATGATAGATTTAGAATCGTTAGTACCAGAGAAACACATTTTAAGAAAGATCGACAAGCTAATCGATTTTGAGTTTATTCGTGAAATCGTTAAAGAGTACTATTCAGAAGAAGTCGGAAGACCCTCGATTGATCCCGTGGTCTTATTTAAAATTGTGTTCATCCAATTCTTATTTGGAATTAAATCAATGAGACAAACGATCAAAGAAATTGAAGTAAATAATGCATATCGATGGTTTCTCGGATACGGATTACTCGAACCGATACCGCATTTTTCGACCTTTGGGAAGAATTATGTCAGACGCTTCGCAGACAATGATGTGTTTGAGCAAATATTCAAACATATCCTCAAGTTACTAATCGGAAACGGATTTATTAAAGAGGATACATATTTCGTTGATTCAACACACATTAAAGCATATGCGAATAAACGAAACGTTCATAATGAATATATCGATGAAGACTATGATATGTATAGTGAAAATCTTCATAAAGAAATCAATGAGATTCGCAAACATGAAAATAAAAGAGAAATCAATTTCAATAAAAAGAAGAAAGTCGCAGTGAGTAACGTTGACGCAGATAGTGGCATGTTTCATAAAGGAGAAAAAGAGAAACAGTTAGCGTATTCGGTCCAAACAGCGGTGGATGAAAATGGCTATGTCATTGATTGCAGGACAGTTTCAGGAAGTATGAATGATAATCAAAGTGGAGCCACATTCGTGGATAAATTAACAGATAATCACCCCAACACAAAAGCAGTTGTGATGGACGCAGGATATACTTCTCCTGTCTTATTAGATATTCTCATTAGCAAAGGAATTCAACCCGTCGTACCTTACCAAAAACCAAAAGGAAAAAAGCTGGAACAAAGTAATGATGACGAAAAGTTTTACTATACAAAAAACTATTTCAAATATCAGGAACAAGAAGACTATTATCTCTGTCCATGGCTCAAAAAACTAACGTATAGAGGAATGAATTCACAAGGCTACAAATTATACATGACAAGCAAAAAAGATTGTCTCAACTGTCCTTATAAGTACAAGTGTACAAATCAAAATACGAAATCAGTCACAAGACATCTTCTCGAATATACGAAAGCAAATGTCAAAGAATTTCGGTTAAGTGATGAAGGTAGAGAACTTTATGCGAAACGAAAATATACCGTTGAGCGAACATTCGCTCAATGTAAAATGAGTCACTGTCTTGGATTTACTTTAGTCAGGGGACTCAAAAAAAATCAGGATCGAAATCTGATTCTATACACGGTGGCCAATATCAAGAAGTTGGCTTTATTCGTCATGAAAACAAATAAGGAAATCTCTAAGTTATCCACACTAGTTTCATCCTATATTCGCTATTTTGTATCATTTTTCTTCAAATCATTAAAAAAGAACCTAGTTTTTCCAAACTAAGTTCCTTTT
>CALEZX010000096.1 GCA_937928185.1 uncultured Caryophanales bacterium | reverse complement strand
TCAATTTTAACAATGAATCGACAAATTTTTTATCAAGCCCAGCTCGAGGTGGATCTACTACAACAATATCGATTTGCATTTTTTCGTCTAATACTGATTGAATAAAATTAACTGCATCATCTTTATAAAAACGAATATTGTTAATTTTATTAATTTTAGCGTTTTGGATAGCATTCTTTACTGAAACTTGGTTTATTTCAACCGCAAGGACCTTTTTGACATAGTCAGAAAACATGATACCGATTGTACCAATACCGGAATATGCATCTAGTAAAACATCGGTCTTATTAGGTTTAGCTAATTCTATCGCTTTTCTGTAAAGAATTTCAGTTTGTCTGGAATTAACCTGATAAAAAGAACGGGAAGAAATGATAAATTTTTTATTCATTAAAACATCATTGATTGTTCCAGGACCATATAAAATACGTTCAAAGTCACCTAAGACAATTGAAGTTTTTCTGCTGTTAACATTTTGAATAATGGTCGTTATTTCCGGATGAATCAGTTTTAAGTCCGTGACAAAGTTCTTTCTACCAGGAAATATCTCACTCGCTGTTACAATGACTACCATTACTTCTTCGGTAGATTGACTATGCTTGACTAAAATATGTCTGATTAAACCTGTGCCCTGATCTTCAAGATAAGGTTTGATGTTATGTTTTGAACAAAGTTCCTTGCATGTTTTGATAATGCTGTTCGCAACATCATCCTGAATGAAACAGTTATCGATGTTAATCACTCTATGGGTATTTTCTTCATAAAACCCCGCCATGATTTTCTTCCCTTTTTCTGAAAAAACCATTTGGATTTTATTTCGGTAATGAAAGGGGTCTTTCATACCGATACAAGGCAATAAAGACTGAGAAGGTAATTGTTCTTTTTCAAAACAATTTTTAACGTAATTTGTTTTAATTTCGAGCTGAGTTTGATAATTAATATGCTGCAAATGACATCCTCCGCATTCGGAATAAATAGGGCAAGGAGCTTTAACTCGGTCTTTTGAAGTCTCGTAAAATTTTACGACTTTTCCTTTGCCATTTTCAGGCACTTCGATTTTTGCGATTTCTCCTGGCAAAAAATTTGATATTTGATAAGTTTTTCCGTTATGAATAATTAATCCATATCCGTAAAAATCCATTGATTCACATTTGATTTGATCGATTATCATGGGTATATCCTCCTTTAAAGAGTCGTAAATATTATACAATAGATATATCAATGAAAGTATTGTTTTTTTATTAAAGATTAATTATCTCTTATTTAAACCTGTATGATATAATATCTTTACACTCGGAGGAAACTATGAAAAAAAATATCTTTTTGTTTTTATTTGCTTTATCATTTCTGTCTTTAACGGGATGTAATTTATCGATAACTACTACAACCTATGAAAATACTTCAGTTCCTGTATTGACCACTACTTCAAATCCCGTGTCTACGGATATAATCACTAGCGTAGATACAATTCCGGTAACAATCACCACTTCTACAACAACAGATATCACTACAGTAACAACAATCAATCAAAATGAACCTTTTGTTCCGACAGAATATGAGTTGCTTCAGGATAAACTCGATTACGTAGGAATTCCTTCAACCGGGGATATTAAGGTTTTGGTTTTTGCTGTTGATTTCTCTGATTACACTGCATCTAGCAGCGGCGTATCCATAAATGATATTCAGAATGCTTTTAACGGTTCAAGCAACTTAACTAACTATGAATCTCTCAATAGTTACTATAAAAAGAGTTCATACAATCAATTGAATTTAACTGCTGATGTATTTGGTTTTTACAGAGCAACAAAACCATCTTCATATTATGAAGATGAATATGAGAAAGCATATGCCTGGAATGATCTGACAAATGATTATCTATACAGCGAAGATGAAATAACCTATCCGGATTCTGATTTAATATATGAAGTATTGTCTTATTATGACAACCAAATCAATTATCAGGATTATGATGCAAATCATGATGGATATATTGACGGAATATACATCTTATATACTGCTCCAGTCAGTTACGAATATGGCAGTGATCTATGGTGGGCATATCAGGATTATTATGCATATTATGATGATATATTTGATAATGTCGAAGCAAATTATTTTTGTTGGAGCGGAACAGATTTTTTACTTGAAGGTGATTATGGAATTAATGCAAAAACATTAATCCATGAAACTGGTCATATGTTAGGATTAGAAGATTATTATGACTATGATACAGAAGATTATTATAATCAGGGCGGTCTAGGCGGCGCTGATATGATGGATAATACTGTAGGCGATCACAATCCGTTTTCGAAACTTCTGTTAGGATGGATTCATCCGTATGTTGTTACGGAATCAATGGAACTTAATCTAACCCCTTTCGTTAACAGCGGTGAAACAATACTTCTTATCAACGAGTGGAATAACACGATATTTGATGAATACTTACTAATTTCATTTTATACGCCTACAGGCTTAAACTATCTCGACCGTTATGAAATTTTCAGCACGAGCGGAATTATTATTTATCATATTGATGCGCAAACCGGAAATTCAGATCCGGATTCAAGTTATCCCTCGACGGTATTCACGAATAATAACACAGATTCATCTCATAAACTCATAAAAATTATTGAAGCAGATCAGGATAATGACATATCTAAAAAAAGTGACGCTGAAAATACTGATTTATTCCAGATGGGTTCTACTTTCAAGGGGAATATATATCCTAATTATGATTGGTATAATAACTCTATCGATATGGATTTTAAAATTCATATTATCTCTAAACAGACTGATACGGCAGTTATTGAAATCATCTTCAATTAAAAGAAAAAGCTTAAATCACATTTAATGTGAAATAAGCTTTTTTATTTTGCATATAATAGATAGATTAATCCCTGAACCCATTTTTTGGGAAGTATACGATTTAAAAAGACAAATAATTTGTATTGAAAGCCAACGGTTATTTGTATCGGTAAATGATTTCGTTTCGCTAAACGTAAAATTACTTTTGCGACACTCATTGGATCTTTACCGTTCTGTTCATCTTTTTCCATCCGGTTCAAAGACCTTAATATCCGGTCCTGATATAAATCATCTTTAACAATTAAAGGTTTTTCCCGGTTTTTAGTAAATCCCGTTTGGGTATCACCCGGCAAAACTGCACAGACAGAGATATCAAAAGGCTTTAGTTCTAGCGCTAAAGCGCTTGAAAATGCGTTTACTGAGGCTTTTGTCATTGAATAGAATGTCTGAAAGGGAATTGATAAATCCCCTGCCACAGACGAAATATTAATGATTTTAGCGTGTTTCTGACCTCTTAATAGCGGAATAAATGCTTTTGACATTAGAAACATGCCAAAAACATTCACATCAAAAATTCGTTTTACTTCAGATAAAGTAGAATGCTCAACCGCTCCTGAAACACCCATTCCTGCACAATTAATCAGAATATCGATTTTCTGATAATCATTTTTTACGGTTTCAGCTAAATTCAACACTTCTTTTTCATTAGAAATATCAGATAAATAATATTTAAAATCATAAGATTGTTTCGGATAATTTCTCGATACTCCGATGACTTCATATCCGTTCTTAGATAAGTGAGAGGCTATAGCGAATCCAATGCCTGAAGAGGCTCCAGAAACAAGGGCAATCTTATTCATGGTGATTTTGCATGTAAGTCAATAGTTCTTCTTCGTTTTCTGGAAGATTTGACAATACATCGACAATGATATCAATTGCTTCATCCATCAACTTTTTAGTATGAGTTGCAGTGTAACTAGTGCGAATTAGGCATTCACCTTCAGGGGTAGCCGGAGGCAATACCGGATTGACATAAACTCCTCTTTCATAGAGAACTTTACAAGCTACTAATGTTCTTAATGCTGTATAAGTATATATCGGAATAATAGGAGCTATGGAATTTTCTAATATTTTTATTCCACGGCTTTTTAAGTTTTTGCGAACGTAATCAGCAATATCAAGGAGCGCCTTCGGTCTTTCAGGCTCATTGATTAATATACGTAATGATTCACGGGCGCAGGCAACGTTCGCTGGTGTTATAGCAGCACAGAAAATAAATGGACGGCTCTTATGTTTAACATATTCGACAACTTCACGGTCTGCGACCATGTATCCGCCAAGACTAGCTAATGATTTTGAGAATGTTCCCATGATAATATCGACTTCATTTTCAAGCCCGAAATATTCGGCAGTTCCTCTGCCCTTTGCGCCTAATACGCCAAATCCATGAGCATCATCGACCATTACCCGTGCTCCATATTTTTTTGCCAGTTTGACAATTTCCGGAAGGTTACAGATATCACCGCTCATTGAAAATACGCCATCAGTAACAATTAATTTACCTTTTGAATCATCAGCAGCAGCTAATACTCGCTCCAAATCAGCCATATCATTATGGTGATACCTGATCATAGTAGCATAAGATAATTTCGCACCATCATAAATTGATGCATGATTTTCACGATCGCAGAAAATTAAGTCGTTTCTCCCGCAGATAGCTGAAATAATGCCTAAATTACTCTGAAAACCGGTTGAAAAAGTTACGCATGCTTCTTTATGCAAAAATGCAGCTAATTCATTTTCTAGTTCAACATGTGAAGTCAAAGTTCCATTTAAAAACCGTGAACCGGATACGCCTGAACCAAATGACTGAATAGCTTTAACACCGGCATCGATGACTCTTTTATCTCCCGTAAGTCCAAGATAATTATTAGAGCCTATCATGATACGGCGTTTGCCTTCCATTGTTACTTCAATATCCTGTTTTGTTTCTAAAGCGTGAAAATAAGGATATACACCAATTTTTTTATAGTCTTCGACAATCGTAAATTCCTCTATTTTTTTAAATAAGTCCATTTATATTTTCCCCCAAATATTAGTTTTTCTCATCAATAACAATATTGCTATGGTAAAAAACGATATCTTCATCTTCAATGACTACTTTTTGAAAATTCTCATCAATAAAAGTTCGTATTTCAGAGATATCTGATATTAATCCGTAAAAACCTTCATTTACGACAATAGAATCAATATTATTCGTATTAGCTATTTCAGCAAGACGTTCAGCCCAGTTTTCAGAATCTCTAATGAAATCTTCTTCTTCATGTTCACAGTCACACTCGTGATTTTCAAAATCATCGTGTTCGCATTCACATTGATGATTTTCATCATGTTTGCAGTCGCAATCATCATTCTCATCGCAGCCACAGTGACAATGATGTTCATCCTCTAGAGACTGATAAGAAGACAGCCCAATGCCAGCATCAATCTTAGGAAGGTTGTTTTCTAAAAGAGCATCATTATAGATTTCTAACATTGAGTTAATCTGAACAACATCATTAAATATTGATGCGGCAGTCTCTCCTTCGGGTGTAAAAGCCGTAGCCTTTACATAAAAAGGGCCAGAAGAAACCAGTGTAATATCTTCATTTTGCTTTAATAAGATTAATGCTTCAATCAAAAACGATTCAAGCAACTGAGTTGCACGGTTATCAACTTCCTGATTATAGAAATCGTCAAGATTTTTAATTGTAATAAAGCAGTCGGTAAAGATGTCGTCATAGTCGACATCTTCAAACTCTTCAACCATCTCTACTCTTGGCGGATTAAGTTTTTTATCTTCAGAAGGAGATTCTAATATCTCCCATATTATTGAACGAATATTATCCATAATTCATTTCCTCACTTCTCATACAGTGCCGTTATTATAACACAATGTAATTTGTTTGTACATAAGTTTAAACATAGATAAATAATGTCTTTTGTGAACAATAAACCGTTGTTTAGTCTTCGACTATAATAAAAAAAGCGCATTCCATCGTCGAATGGATTGCGCAATAAATAGAATCTCAATTATTCAGTTCTTAATGCTTCAACAGGATCTTTCTTGGCTGCCATTTGTGAAGGAACATATCCCGATATAAATGCCAGAATAATACTTATTACTGCTAAAATCATAGCGTGAACCGGTAATAAATTCGCGACATTAGGCATATCGGTATAACTTTCAATAATCATATTAATTGGTACAATTAACAAATATGCTACCAAAATACCGACAAATCCTGAGAAAAATCCAATGATAAGATTTTCAGTATTAAAAACTCTGGAAATATCTTTTTTTCGGGCTCCTAACGCTCTAAGAACACCAATTTCTTTAATTCTTTCCAATACTGAAATATACGTTATTATCGCAATCATAATCGAAGATACGATTAAAGAAATAGCCGCAAATCCGATTAAAACAATTGAAACAGTGTCTAATACCCCTCTTACTATTGACGTAAAGGTCCCCGCTAAATCAACATATTCGATTCTTTCTGTTGATTCTTCGCCGTAACCATAATAATCATTGTATGAATCAAGATAAGTCTTTACAATATCCTTATCATTAAAATTTTTGGCATAAATATAAATACTTTCGATATTTCCTACCTGAGATGGATAAGATTCATACAAATAATCAAACAACCCTGAAGGAATACCTAATCCGTTATAGAATAATCCTACGCTTGTTCCTCTTTTTAATCTAACTATTCCTGATATTTCTAAATCAATCGCTTCGTTAATGTCAGATGTTGTAGATGACCATGTACCTATGAAAAGTTTGAATTTTTTCCCGATAATATCTTCGAAATTAAACTGATTTAGTTGTCCTTCTTCTAAACCTACGTTGGTATAACCTAGTTTTTCCAAAGTATTGACATAAATTCGGTTATAATCATCGACGACGAGCAAAACTTGATAAGTACCGGTACTAACATCAGTGATAGGAAAACTTCCATATAATAAGTCATAACTATTTTCTAACAAAGGACCTGCTGGCAAACGATTAAAAAATGGCCCGGTCGGACTAGTATTAAGTGTCTGAGTGGGGTTAGTAGTCTGGGTGGCTACTTCTGAGTAAACTCGGCTGACAGATTCGTTATCGTTCACTCGTAATAATGATAAATTCATATATCTGACATATTTAACGCCTGAAACGTAATTTTTTCCCTCATTTTGAACATAATTATCGACCCAGTCAATATATTGTTCGGTAATGACATTTGGCACGTATGCAGAGGATGTGGTAACAGGCTTATATACAGTAGCGTAATCCTGTTCCGGGTATTTTTCCAAATTAGTCGTTCCCAGTGTTCTTAATTTTTCATAATCAATTCTAGAACTAGTAATACTGATGGGATATCCGGCGATGGTCTGTTGTTCAAAAGAAGAAATTTCTTCATCCAGTCCGTTTGATAATGATAACACTAAACTAATGCCAATTATTCCGATTGATCCGGCAAATGCGGTTAATAAGGTTCTTCCTAATTTGGTTTTAATATTATTTAATGAAGAAATCAATGCAGTTTTAAACGACATAGCGGTTTTTTTGAGAGAAAAAGTTGATTTTGGTAACTCTTCAAGGTTAATGGGGTTTGAATCATCAATTTTATGTCCATCTTTTAATCGAATGATCCTTGTCGCGTAATCTTTAGCTATATCTGTATTATGAGTAACCATAATGACAAGTTTGTCCTTCGCGATTTCCTTCATTAATTCCATAATCTGCACACTAGTTTCCGAATCTAAAGATCCTGTCGGTTCGTCCGCTAAAATAATATCAGGATTATTCGCTAATGCTCTCGCTATAGCGACTCGCTGAGATTGTCCGCCAGATAGCTGATTCGGTCTTTTGTGAATGTGCTCAGTTAAGCCCACGTTTTCAAGAACTGTTTTAGCACGATTATGTCGTTCACGGGCAGAGACTCCCGATAATGTCATACCCATTTCAACGTTTTGTAAAACGTTTAGATGCGGAATTAAGTTATGAGTTTGAAAGACAAATCCGATAGAGTTGTTACGATACATATCCCATTCATTCTCTTTAAAATCCTTAGTAGATTTTCCAAGAATAATTAACTCTCCGGAATCATAATGATCTAGTCCGCCAATAATGTTTAAAAGAGTTGTCTTCCCACACCCAGAAGGGCCAAGAATCATTACGAATTCTGAACTGCGAAAGTCTAATGAAACGTCCTCCAGAGCTTTTTGAGTAAAATCTCCTACCGTGTAACTTTTAGAAATATTTTTGACACTGAGCATAAAATCACCACCAAAAGAATGCATAAAAGATTGATAGTTTCATTATAGTTTTTTTGTCATATTACTGTCAACCAATAACCTCCAATATTTCTAATCCTCACAAAATCTACATATTTATATAAAAAAACGAAAAAAAACACAATCGCAAACGGATTGTGTAAATTTATCAACTGGTGC
>CALEZX010000095.1 GCA_937928185.1 uncultured Caryophanales bacterium | reverse complement strand
GATGTTGGGATTCAGGGTGCTAAAGCTTTATTACTGGAAAATTAATATAAAAAAATGAAAAACAAGTTTTTCAACTAAAGAGGCGTTGCCTCTTTTTTGATTGATTGAAATTTGATAAAATAGATGTATGAATAATGTCGAATATGCAAAACGTGACGCTTTTAAACTTCAGTTGCTAAAAGCCGCTAAATCAGGTCAAGTCGTCTATGAAAATACCCTTAATAAATTGAATAATCTTCCCTATGCCAGATCTCTCGATAATAAATTTACGATTAAAGATATTTTTTCTCGGTATTGGGCGGACTTCTGTCTGCTAAATAGCCATAAAGTATTTCGACCTTCAATTGTATCGAATATCGAAAGAATGATTGCTTGCCGCGACTTAAGTAAAGGGTATGTTTTTTATGAATGTCCTTCTTGTGATAACTTTCATATCAGCGGCTTAAGCTGTCATTCCCGTTTTTGTCCCAGTTGCGGTAAGGTCTACCGCGAAAGACGCGCGAACGAAATCGCTAAAAAATGTTTAAATGTTCCTCATCGACAGTTCGTCTTTTCGATTGCGAAAGAACTTAGAGATTATTTTAGAAGGTATCGCGTTCTCTATGATGAATTATTTCATGCGGTCAATGATGTCTTTGATTACTTGATTCAAGGTAACTCTAAAATTGCTCAAAAGGTAGATCGCGAATTAGGTTATATCATGTTTCTTCATACCTTTGGGAGAGATTTAAAGCACAATCCTCATATTCATGTCTTGATCGCTGAAAGAATCATTGATAATGATTTAAATCTAAAACGTTTTGATTATTTTGAGTTCGAAGTTTTAAGAAAAGCTTTTATGAACCAACTTTTGAAACGGTTCTATCAATATCTTAAATTCAATGCCTCTAAATTGGAATTAATTAAGTTTTCAAAATTAAGAAATTATCTCTATAAGTCTTATCCTTCCGGTTTTTACACTCACGGCCCCAAACTCATCAATAATTCTCGCATCAGTATTAAAAATGTCACTAAGTATATTGCTAGATACGCTGGCCATCCAGCCATCGCTGAATCAAGAATTATCAATGTTGATTATCAGAACCATACAATCACTTATTTCTATGATCCTCATGAAGATGATAATAACGAATTCATTGATGAGAAGCTTGGTAGACAGTTTGTTACCGAATCCGTTTTTGATTTCATTGCTAAACTTATTATTCATATCCCCGATAAAGGCTTCCATACTGTCCGATATTATGGATTCTATGCTAATAAATCTAATAAATCGCTTCCCGTTTTCTTGAAACTCCATTCTCCTTCTGATGTAAAGAAATTATCTAATCGTTTGTTTTGGAGAATCAATCTCATTCTTACTTATAAATATGATCCTCTTCTGTGCGAATGTGGTTCAATTATGAAAGTTAATTTAGCTTTGTCTTATTTACCCTATTGCTTTGCTGGAGGTGGTTAGTATGCCTAAACATTTTAATACAATTAAACGTTATTTATCCGTTCATGAAAAAAGACAAAGAGCTACTGAGTTCAATGAATTTTGTGACAGTTTCGAAACCGTCGATGTCGATGCTTTTGTAAAGAAAGAGATCTTTGATGAAACGATTATTTTAAAATGTTTAAACTGTGGTTTTCAAGAAGAAGTTGATTACGATATTATCAGTGAATGTTGGGATGAATCCGAGAGTGATTATCCTGAGTCCTATTGTATGAAATGTAATAAACCAAAGGTCGTTCCTTTGGATGTTTATAATAAGATTAAACATATTAAATAATCTTTTCTTCTTATCCAATTTATGCCTACCTTGTAGGCTTTTTCCCCTTTTACTACTTTCTGTTTTGAAAATACAATTTCCTATTAAATAAAAAAAAGAGATTATCCAACCGAATAATCTCTTTTATTTGTCGATTAACTTA
>CALEZX010000094.1 GCA_937928185.1 uncultured Caryophanales bacterium | reverse complement strand
AGATAAATGTTGTAAAAATGAGATTTTTGATTTTGTAGATATATTGTTTTTGCTCTTACTTGCTGAAATTCAAGTAAAAACAGAAAAGATACAAGCCTTAAACCAGTTGATTAATATACTTAACCACCCAGACTCTTTATACTTGAGCCCAGAGAAAAGAGATTTGATAGCTCCTATATATGCAAATGTATCTATAATGCTTGGGAGGCTCAATAAACTGGAAGATTTACTTATGATCAATTCTTTGGGTATTGAATATTGTATTAAAAACTCATTCTCAAAATCACTTACAAAATTATATCAAACAAGAGCTTTGGCATTAAATAAGCTTGAAAGATTCACTGAAGCAGATGAATATATTGCTAAATCTATTTCAAATTCAATATCGATTGAATCTAGTCAATCGACCATTCACCTTTTTGCTCAATTAATAAAAGATTTCAATAAAAATCCGTTTGAAGTATTAAATGAATATTTTATAAGAATAAAAGAAGAAATCATGTGAAGATTTCTTCTTTTTAGTAGGTAAGTCTAGTCAAACTGCGTCATCACTTCACAAAAAAAATTATCACAATTTGATTTACAAATATGTTAGAATTACCCAACAGACTAATAACTAAATTTGTGATGTTAAAGCAGTAAAAAAAACATTATTAGAAATTAAAAAAAGTCGCTTGTATACGTTTATCAAGACATTTTACAGCCGTTAAACGAAAAAGCAACTTTTCTAATCTTTTGGAGCAAGCGAGGGGAATCGAACCCCCATGATCTGCTTGGGAAGCAGACATAATGACCATTATATGACGCCTGCATATGGTAATATTTTATCTCTTTTTCCATGAATTTGCAATTAAAATATAAAAGTATCATATTGTCAGACATCAGATAACAGAAATGGATATCTGTAATATTTTAATATTACAAAAATGATGATTTATCTGTTTATATAACGCATTTATTTACTATCAGTAAAGAAAAAACTTTACTAATCGTATAAATAGTGTATTTTATCCTATTGGTAAAGTGGTATAATTAAATCATCAAAGCAATGGAGGTATCCTATGAAAATGATGATTTCAGAAAACATTAAAACATATCGGAAAGAAAGAAAATTAACGCAGGAACAGTTAGCCGAAGCTCTTGGCGTAACGATTGGTGCGGTATCCAAATGGGAAAGTGCTCTCTCGGTACCGGATATTTCCCTAATCATAGAATTAGCACATTTTTTTGAAACCTCGATTGACGTCCTCATCGGCTATGACATGAAACAAAGCAATCTCGGAAATACCCTAGAATTGATCAAAAATCTCCGGCGCAAAAAACAATTCGAACAAGGAATAAAGGAAGTTGAGATTGCCATAAAAAAATACCCGAATCATTTTGATTTGATCTATGAATGCGCGATTTTTTATGCACTCTTCGGTGTCGAACAGAAATCTGATAAAGGTTTCGAACGCGCTTTAGAACTTTATAATCGTTCGATTGAACTGTTCAGTCAGAACACCAATAAAGATGTCAGCGAAGTCAGTATCAGAAATGAAATTGCGAATATCTATATTGCGCTCAACAAGCATGATAAAGCCATTGAACTGCTAAAGGAGAATAACGTCTGCGGAATCAATAATGCGACTATCGGTTATTCGCTATCTTTAAAAAAAGAAACTTCACAGGAAGCATTAACTTACTTATCAAATGCATTTTTACAATCGATGATTAATGATTCTTTCAGAATGTTTATAGGATTTGCCAATGCCTATTATCACTCTAATCAAATTAAAGACAGTATCAATTCGCTTGAATGGTTTATCGCTTTATTACAAAATTCTAGAAAATCAGCTGATGTCACCTATTTAGATAGATTAGAAGGTATCTGTCTGACTTCTCTTGCAAATTTCTACGTTGAAGTTAAAGAAAATGATAAAGCTAAAAGCGCTTTAGAACATGCGATCATGTTAGGAAAACGATTTGATTCATCTCCTAGATATACCATGGAAGGCATCTGTTTTTACCATGGAAGCGGTAAAGAAATCGCTTATGACGATTTCGGAGAAAGTTTTTTAAAAGAATTATACCAGCGGGCAACTGAAGAAGAAAAAACATCACACATCATCAAAACACTCTGGGAGGAAATTACCAATGAAAACGAAAAATAATTCAAGAAACATCCGTAAACAGTTCATCAGACAGTTTTATAAAAACAATGAAGTCGCTTTTATTATCGGCGTTTTAACCACCATCGCCATCGCCTTTGTCAGTATAGTATTTTCGTACGTTATCCAACAGATTATCGACACCATCGCTATCCCAGATAATTCACAGTTATTGCTAAGACTGGCGATACTGGTTATTGGCATTATCGTCATCACTATTATTCTTTGTGTCGCCGATTATATCATCTCACCGCGTTTTTCTGAAAAAGCCATGCGTCAGTATAAAACATACGCTTTTGATTTAATTACGAAGAAAAGTATTTCTTCTTTTACCGAAGAAAATACATCGACTTATCTTTCCGCCCTTTCTAATGATGCCAATACGATTGAAAACGGATATCTAGCATCGATATTCAGTTTAATACAGAATATCGTCTGGTTTGTCGGATCATTCGCATTAATGTTATGGTACAGTCCGATATTAACATTGATTGCTATTGGTTCTTCTTTAATTCCGATTATCGCTTCCTTATTCTTTGGTAATAAAATCGCTCCGGCAGAAAAGAAAGTCTCAACAAAAAACGAATCTTTTATTTCTTCTTTAAAAGATGCATTAAGCGGTTTTGCGGTTATTAAAAGTTTCAAGGCAGAAAAGGAAATCACCGATTTATTCAAAAACGTTACCTATGATACAGAATATGCCAAACGCAGAAGAAATGAAATTCAGACAATCGTTTCCGATGTTGGAATGATTGCCGGCGTCATTGCGCAAATGGCAGTATTTCTTTTAGGGGCTTACTTTGCAGGACAAGGTAACAATATCACTCCTGGTATCGTCATGGCTTTCGTTCAGTTAATGGGATTAGCAATCATGCCCATCAGAAATATCCCGCCGTTACTAGCTAAAGTCAAGTCTTCTTTAGCTTTAGTCGATAAGATAGCTGATACGGTTGCCACAAACGTCAGAGACTCCGGTCAGATTATTAATCCGAAATTATCAAAAGCAATTTCGGTCAATGAATTATCGTTTGCCTATGATGAAGATAAACCGATTTTAAAGAATGTATCAGCTGAATTTGAAGCAAACAAGAGTTATGCGATTGTCGGCGCTTCCGGCAGCGGTAAATCAACGCTTCTTAATCTGATGATGGCGAGCAATAACGACTATGACGGTCAGATTTTATACGATACCACTGAACTCAGAGATATCAATACCGAATCATTATACGATATTACTTCGTTAGTGCAGCAGAATGTTTTCGTCTTTAACAGTTCTATCCGCGATAACATTACCATGTTCCGAGATTTCGATGAAGCAGAAGTCGATAAAGCCATCGAATTATCGGGGTTATCAGCGCTCATAGAAGAAAGAGGAGCGGATTATTTATGCGGTGAGAATGGCAACGGACTTTCTGGCGGAGAACGCCAGAGAATTTCCATCGCCCGGGCATTACTGAGAAAAACACCGGTTCTTCTCGTCGACGAAGCTACTGCATCGCTTGATTCCGAAACGGCTTTCCGCGTTACGGACAGTATTTTAAAACTCGACGGATATACGAGAATCGTCGTTACGCATTCGCTTGAAGATACACTTCTTCGCCGTTATCATGAAATCCTCGTATTTAAAAATGGAGAAATCGTCGAAACAGGACGCTTCGATGATTTAATGAATCAAAAAGGGTATTTTTACTCACTTTATACCGTCGCTCAATAGGAAGTGAAAATATGTATATATATCATGAGAATATAAATCAGATCGAATCAGAACGTTTAATTCTTCGCTTTTATAAAGAATCAGACGCAGAAAAAGTTGCTTATCACTGCAATAACATTAATCTTAATAAAGGTGTCGCCGGGTTGCCTTTTCCTTATACTAAAGACCATGCTTTAAACTGGTTTGAACGACAAAAGTCTGAAAATTATCCTTTTTTTGATTTTGCTATCGTCATTAAAGAAACAAATGAACTCGTCGGATCAATCAGTTTATTCGACAGAATCAACCAGCGAATCGGTGAAATCGGATATTGGATTGGCGAAGATCACTGGCATAAAGGTTATGCCACGGAGGCCTGTCAGGCAATCATTCATTTTGCCTTTGAAACCCTTCATTACCATAAAGTGTATGCCCGTCATTTCAAATCAAATCCTTATTCAGGAAAAGTGATGATTAATTGTGGGATGACCAAAGAAGGAGAACAGATTGATCATTTTTATAAAAACGATCATTATGAGACGCTTGTCTTATATGGACTAATCAATAACAGGTAATTAAAAAAAGAAAATCCAGATGTCGGGAAACCGGATCTGGATTTTCTTTACTATATTCATGGATTTTAAACACAATATAATGGTCGGAAAGACAGGATTTGAACCTGCGACCTCTTGGACCCCATCCAAGCGCTCTACCAAACTAAGCTACTTCCCGAGCATTATTGATTATATCAAATCATTCCGAAAAATGCCATATTTTTTTACTTTAATAATGCACTATTCTGGAAATGCCATAAGTTATTAATTAAGCGGTAATAAATGGCACAGACCAATAAATCTGCAGCGCCGCCGAAACTTAATCCTTTATCGATGCACCACGATGTCATTTTCATCAGTTGGTCTTTATCCTTCACGTCTAACATTTTAAACATCGCTTTGACCATCGCCATCGTTTCAGGGTTTTTCGCTCTTTTCGCCAGCACGGTATCTTCCGATAAAACGATTGCTTCTACTAATGCTTTATAAAGGGTAAAGTCATCAAAATCATCAATCATCTGACTGATTGTTTGACAGGTGGGCATACCTTTCATTGCTTCCATTCGCGCTCCGCCAATGCCGTATTGCTGAAAAGCTTTTAACCCATCGGTATCAACGGTTTTACCAAACTCGTTGATGAGATTTGAAGTCATATTTTTAATGATGTCGAAAACATCGATTAACGGACGTTTTTTCTGAAAAGCAAATCCGGTTGCGGATACCATCAGTCCGAGATTGAAGATGAGACCTTTATAGCAGTTGACGCCATTTGTTGAAGCCATCATCGCTTCTTCGGCTTTAACCCCGATTTCTCTTGCTTTCTTAAATAGCAGCGATAACGATCTGGTTTCCCATCCGGAAATAAACATCTGCTCAAAATATGGAAGGATGGCTGCCTTTGCTTTTAACATGGTCTCGTAATCCATGTCGTGATGTGATCCCATTGATGTAGGCGTGACTAAACCGAACTTCGGATCTAGATGAAGTTCGTAAGTCATCGCTTTGTCAATCACATCTATGATTAAACGTGATGAATCCGTTAAAGCAATTTCATTAACTTTCTGAAGCAATTCTTCATAGGAGTGAGCCTGGTTCCGGCTGCATTCAAAAGCGTTTTTGCCACAGATTAAACACTTTCTGGGTTCTTTCCGATTGATGGAATGAAACGAATCGCCGTGAATGTCTAAATCGACTAAACGACCGTATGGCGCAGTTTCCTCTAATTTAACCATCTTTTCTTTCAGTTCATACTGATCGGTATTTTTGAAAATATAGACGATGGAAGGACCGTCTGCGCCTTCAAGACGGAATTTTTCTGAATAGCCGATATCGGCGAGCAAAAGTTCATAATAACCGACGACGACGTATGCGATAAAAATCCGCTTATCGGGACCAGGTATATTCGCTTTTAATGATAAAGCAACATTTCCCTGATCTATAAACGGACGGATAAAATCATGCCGCTGCTCGCGGTTTTTCAGGATTTCATCAGCGATGTACGTCATTTTTCTCAATCATGATTCCTTTCAAAAGTGGCTGGATTGCTTTTGGAACATAAGAGAGTGCTTCTTCATATTTCTTCTCCTTCATCAGTTTACGGACTAATGAAGCAGAAATCGTCACGCCGTCGAGATCAAAACGTTCAATCGCTTCTAGGCGGTTTTGTAAGGTTTCATGCAATATCTGATTATATTTAACCATAACCAAATCGGTTTCTCCGCCGACATGGCGTAAACGGATATTCAGTAATGGAATAAAATATTCTAAAAAGATTAAAGCATCGAGTTTGGCATGCTCGGTTTCCCTTTCATCGATTGTCTTCAAAAAATAAGACGGAAAAGTCGATTTAGATACCACATAATCGGTTGAAGGCAAAACGATGATGTTAGAAAATTCTTTCAGCGCTAAATAAACTAAACTGAAACGTTCCTTAAACGTGAATACCGATTCGTCGGTTTCAACGACAAATACGATAAAATATTCATGTTCCTTACTGGCTTTTTCAATCAGCTGGTAATGACCTAAAGTCATCGGATTGCAGTTAACGACGGCACAACCGATATCATGTTTCTTCAAGTCGATGGAAAAATAAGTTTCTACCTGTTTTTTGATATCGCCGATAACCTGTTCAATGGTTTTCGCTCCGCCTTCCATGAAAGCTACTTTTGAAGTATTCGCCAGTAACCTAAAGCCCATCGACTGAAATATGTCGATGTAAACGGATTTGGTGAATACATGATAACTATAAATATTATTCGCAATCAGCGTCTGGATGGCATGCGTGACGAGTTCACCCGCTAAGTTTAATCCTCGGTATTCTTCGTCAATCGCCAGTCCTTTGATAATATGATGATCAATCGAAATGCTCGCAATGATTTTATCGTTTTCCTCGATAAAAAAACTGTCGTCTTCCCAGCCGAAACTCAAATCAAAAGATGACAGAAATACTTCAATCCGTCTTTTTTCCTGTTCAAGAAAGGCTTGTTTAATCATCAGATTTTCCTCCTATTTTACTGAATAAAGAGTATCTATTACCGATCCGTCTCGGTATCTTACATAACCGACAGGACGATTATTAATTTCTAACTTTTTCGGAATACCGGCAATATTATGGGCGATGTTCATTAATTCATTAATCGGCATAATCGGTAATTTTGTCTTGGATAATATTTCGATTAAGTCCGTTCTTTTCGGATTGATGGCAATCCCGCGTTCGGTCACAACAATATCGATGTCTTCACCCGGTGTCGTCACACAGGTAACTTTTTCTTTGATAATCGGCAATCTGGCTTTTAACAGATTGGTGACGATAATCGTGACTTTGGCACCGTGAGCCGTATCAGCGTGTCCGCCGGAGCCGCCGATGATTGTTCCTAAAGAATCGGTCGTGACGTTAACGTTAAAATCGAGGTCTACTTCAGTTGCGCCTAAGATGACGAAATCCAAGTCGTTGACGACAATATTTTCTTCAAACGGGTTTCCGTATTTTGAAGCGGAAATGCCGATATGATGGCGGTTTTCACGGTATGACCGTGCTGCCTTTAAATCAAAGCACTGAACGTCATACAAATTTTGTACTAATCCCATTTCTAACATATCGACGTACTGTCCGGTGATTCCACCTGACGCAAAGCGGGCTTTAATCTCTTTTTGTATCATGATTCTTTTTACATATTCGACAACTGCTAAAGAGATTCCTCCCGCACCCGTCTGCATGGAGAATCCTTCTTTGATTAAATCTAAAGATTCAAGAATTTTTACGGTATCGCGGGCAATTTTTCTGCCCACAGGATCGCGAGTGATTTTCGTCGTACCCGAAACGATGCCTTCAGAATCGCCGATTTTTTCAACTGTACAAACATAATCGACGTAATGGTAATCGAGTTCCGGTTCGACGATTGAATCGGTAAGATAATCAGTGACTAAAACTGTCTTTTTGGCATACAGTAAATCAGGAATTACATAGCCTAAAGTTCCGCATGCACTCGGACCAAACTTGCCTGTCCCGTTTCCGTCTTTATCGACAGCCGGTGTCGCAATAAAAGCAACGTCGATGGCTAAATCACCGGATTCAATTGCTCTGGCTCTTCCGCCGTGCGTATCCATGATTAAAGGATTTTTCAGATATCCTTCGGCGATAACTTTAGATATCGGACCGTTGATATAATTGGTGACGATTCCGGTAATCGTACCGTCTTTAATATATTCAACTAAAGGAGAATGATTCGGAAACAGCGACGAAGCGGCGATGGTGATATTGCGGATATTTTTCTTTTTAATGGCATCGCAAACCATATTAATAACTAAATCGCCATTGCGCAAATGGTGATGAAAAGAAATCGTCATGCCGTCTTTTAAACCAGCCTTATCGATGGCTTCGGATAACGACTTTAAAAAAACCACAGATTCATCAGTGGTTTTTTTGGCAATTAAGCGTCTTTTTTCTTGTTCAAAAGCATCGCTACGGATGTATGGTTTCGATTGTTCGAATATTTCGCGGCCTAAGTTATTTTTCATCGGTATCCCCCAACAATCCATAATGTCTTGCTTTTTCAAGCAATTTTTCAGCTCGTTCGACAACAGGTTTATCAATCATTTTGCCATCGAGACTAAATACGCCGCGATGGACTTTCTGTGCTTCTTTATCTGCTTTAACAACCCTTAATGCTTCTGTTATCTGCGCATCGGTCGGTGTAAACAAACGGTTAATCGTTTCTAACTGATTTGGATGAATTGCTGATTTTGCATTCATTCCCATGCTTTTCGCAAATAAGGTATCGGCTTCTAAACCTTCTTCGTCGGTGACGTCAGTAAATGGCGTATCAATCGCTTCAATTTCAAAAGCCTTGCAGGCGAAAGCAATTTTAGCGCGCGGATACTGAATTTCGAGGCCATTTTTTGTTCTTTCGATTTCCATATCTCTCGTTAAATCCTCAGCACCTAACAACAATGCACTGACTCTTGGAAGTTGAGCAATCTGTCCGATTTCAAACACCGCTTTTGCAGTTTCGATAATCGGAATAATCACGGTTTTTTTCTTAATTCTTCTGGCGCTTTCAAAGGTATCTAGTAACTTCGAAAGCATTTTAATATCCTGAACCGTCGCTTTCGGTAAAACGATTCCCTCAATGATTTCATTCATGACCATGCTGATATCGATGACTCCTAATGAAGAGGTCAAAGCATTAATCCGGACATAAATGGAAAATCCAGGATTTGATAAGGTTTCAAAATAAGCTTTCAGTAACTGTCTGGCCGAATCCTTTTCGGTGATGCTCACGGCATCTTCTAAATCAAAAATAACGGCATCGGCACCGAAGATATCAGCGTTTTGTAACATAGCCGGATTATTTCCGGGGATAAACAGATAACTTCTATGCATGATTAGCCTCCATACGGTGAAGTGCAGTCAATAAACGAGCTTTAATCGTATAATTCAGTGCGCCTTTATCGATAAGCGTGACTTCAACGTTTTTTATATTCATATCTTCTAAAACCGAAGTAATCAGTTCAACAATCTGGTCATGGTAAAAAACATCGACAATCGACTGAACTTTTATCGAAAATTCTTTACTTTCTTTAATTGTAACCAGACAGTCGTTCGATTCTAAACTTCCGGCGATGCCAATTTTCATATCAATCATTCCTTATTACGAGAATTTGCTAGAGCAACAACGCGGTTCATTGCGTTTTTGACAATCATGAAACCATCATCGACCGACATTCCCGGTTTAGCCAGACACTGATCGGCTTTGCAGGCAATAGCGATATTTGTCGTCGTTTCGCTCGATAGATTGGTTTCATTACAGGTTCCGCCGCAATATGAACCCACTTTAACTTTATTACAATATATAATGGCTTCTGCGACGTTATTAACTCCGCCTAAATCAGGCGTTTTAATTTGAAGCATATGTCCTGCTTTCGCATCAGCGAAATCTTTAATGTCTTCTAAAGTATTGCACCATTCGTCCGCAACAATTTCTAATTGACTATGGGCGTCATCCATCGCTTTGGTCAAAATTCTTAAAGCGTCAAGCGTTCCCTGACGGTCTCCGGTATCAACCGGTCCTTCGATTCTGATTTTGAAGGGTTTAGCGATTTGTTCAAGTTCAAGCAGATATTTGGTAATCTTTTCAAAATCATTGTTAAAAGCGATACCGATTGTTCCGTACACGTCAATGTGGAATACCGGTAAATAATCTTCAGAAGTGCGGTATTTTAATATCCGATCGCGCATCCAGGCAACATATTCTTTTAATAATTCGCCCTGTTTTCCAAGTTTGGTTTCAACGTGATTAATCAAAGCGTGCGGTAAGACGTCTGCGCCTTTCATAATCATTTTATCGACGTTGGTATAACGTTCGTCGCCGGACTGCGTGAAAATGGGTACGGGACGGTAAACGGAATCCTCGATATGATATTCTTCACGGATGATTTCAGCCATCGTCCGTTTCTTATAATTCGCTATTGTCGATAAAAACGCCTGCGATAATCCATAGCGGATTGCCGTATGAAGACGTTTGCCTTTTATGAGAATCGAATCGTATTTTTCTGCTAATCGGCGGAATGAATCGGCTTCTTCGCCGATTAACATCGGAACGACTTCTTTTTCCAGATAAGGAATAAAATCAGAAGCTAAAAACAGTGGATCACGTCCGCCAGTACCTGAATACTGTACAGCTGCACAGTCTCCTAAGCCAACGGTTCCGTCTTCAAGTATAATCTGAATGCTGATGGCTTCTCCGCTTTGGCGGACTGAAGAAAAACCTGAAGTCATCGGGTCGCCAACATAAAAGAATCCATCATGTTTGGCGCCGGCTTTAATTGCTTTTTGATCATCGAAATAAAATCCTGTATAAGAAGGAGTTAAAATCACATTTTTAATTTTCATAAGGTCTCTCTTTACTTTCTGCCCCGGCCAATCAGATGGCCAGAAGCGACTGCATTGACATCATCAATGGTCAGTTGGAATGATATCGGTCTGTTTTCATATTCTGCGCGTTCTCTTATTTTCGCGCGGTGATGGGCTTTGATGACTTCCGGTAATCCGAGATTACCGAATTCTAATATGCGGATAAAGCCATCGTTATCTCGTGCTGGTAAAACTTTTCCAGCATTAAAGCGCGATGGTGCGAAAGGAACGTCTAAGATTCCCTGTTCAAAAGCTTTGATGACGCCCTGAACCAGATCGCCATCTCCAACTGTAAAGATGGCATCCATTAAAGCATCTACTTCACTTTCAATCTGTGCAATTTCCATTTGTAATTCCATCGATTCCGGGAAGCTCTGGTCTTTCAGTAAGTTGACGACGAATTTCGACGCTTTAATGCCGATAGAGTTAGCTTCAGCCGTCGGCACACCGACGGATTCATGCGGAGATTTCGTAATCATTTTCGTGGCTTTTGATAAAGCCGCAACCACTGAAGACATCGATATTAAACCGGTAGCCGCTGCTTCATCAGCGGGGAATCCACCCATCCACTGATGAAATACAGTGGTAATAATCATGTTCTTATATCCGTATTTATGTAAATAACTTTCCGTCTGTCGCTGCAATGCTTTTATCGCAGCAATGTCCTGAACGATGTTCCCGCCCATTCCATAACCGACGGTAATATTTTTAACACCCTGTTCTGCCGCTAACAGCGCTTCGATAATCTGAACGGTATTTGAGATACAAGGGGGTACGAGCGTTCCGGTTAACGGTCCGAACGGTTCACGGTTAATCGTCACGCCATGTTCTTCATAATAACCGACCAATCTGTCGACATATTGCCAGTTACGGATCGTCGTTTCAAGCGAAACACTTTTTGCATAAGGAATGTTATAAGATATTCCGCCGCCTTCATTTGACGTCCATCCGGCCGCATGAATAATTTCTGAAAGCAGTCTGGCGTCAGGGGTTCCGTGACGGGCCTGAATCGGTACCGTGACATTATCAAAAACTTTACGGCATCCTTCGACGCCATGGTTAACGGCTGGAAAGCCGTTTAACATTGAACGGTGGGCGATTTTACTTTCCTGAATGCCGTTTTCAGCTTCCTGATAGCGGTTTTGACGGGTATAAGAGTCAATCGTCGACGGAACAAAATCAGCTCCCGCTGAAATAAGGGTCTGTAATAAAAGGATATGATCTTCTAATACCGGTACGCCGGCACGGGGCTGAACAAGGGTAACTCCGCCATGTTTTGCTTTAGCAAGCTTCATCGCGAAATTTTTCTCCTCGGGAATCGATTTCAAAAAAGGAATCGACCGAGAAAAATCAAGATTGGGATCATTTCCGGTTTTCCAGCCCTGCAAGACTTTTTCTCGTAATTCAAAAAACTCTGCTTCTGATAATTTCTTGTTTAGTAACATGATGAATCCTCTCAATCGTAGACTAGACTTGTGTCAAATGTTTTTTCATAATTTTTAATGCAAGAACCGGATCAAACTCACTGAGCAGACCCATTGCGTAAAGAGAATAAGTCGAATCAATATAAAATAACGGATGTTTTGGCCGTAATTCATAATCATTACGGAAAACATTGGTTGTTTTCGCTAATATCTGTTTGGGATCAGACGATTTGATGATGACGCCCCCAGTACCGATAACCACTTCAATATCAGATAAATCTTTACCGGTCTGATGGTGAACCATTCCCATTGGCGTATAAATTTCCTGCATTTTTCCAGCATGTCTCGTCATTGATTTATATACGCACATTTCTGCGAGTAGGCGGTCGATTAATTCTTCTTTCTGATTCGACGGCAACATCGCGACGTTTGAGTTTCTTTCATTGATTTCTTTTTCGATATCAATGCCTTTTTCTAAATTAATCATCATGATTTCTTCTTTAGTCAGCGCTTTTAAAATCCCGGTCGCTGAATAACGCATCCCTAAATCGCCTTCGACGGTCCGCTTGGCATAAGGTTCTTCTAATCCGGTGATGATGACGTCTCCGCGTTTGGTCGGTTCGCTGATAGAATAAAGGTCGGTTGTTGCTCCACCGACGTCGACGACGACGACTTCGCCCATGCCGGCTTCATGTGCATAACCTTTGGCCAGTAATTCACAGGCTCTTAAAACAGCTTCAGGCGTCGGAAGGACGACTTTATCGATTTCGGATTCGATTTTCTTAATACCTTTTGCTTCTATGATGTTTTTTAAGAATAATTCTCTGATTTTTTCTCTTGCATCCTTGATGTTTAACTGGTTAATTTTCGGCATAACATTTTCAACGATGTGTCCGTTGACGTGATGTTCTTCAAAAATCTGCCGAATTTCATCCTGTACAGATTTATTTCCGCCATAAACAATCGGAATGCCTAAATTGGCTTTCGCCAGTAAATGGGC
This sequence comes from uncultured Caryophanales bacterium, assembly GCA_937928185.1. Classification (GTDB taxonomy): domain Bacteria; phylum Bacillota_I; class Bacilli_A; order Izemoplasmatales; family Hujiaoplasmataceae; genus UBA5603. Next base: position 23,166 of record CALEZX010000094.1, on the reverse strand, counting down.
ATTGAATAATACGCATTCGGAATTCCCGCCGTCAGACCCGCCAGCGAGCAAGACGATATCGATTTTCTTTTGTCTGATCAAATCGACTTCACTCGAATTCAGATGGTGGGAAAAAACAAGTTCTACTTTTGCTCCCGCTCCTAAACAGACTCGTTTAGCAGCTTCGACCGTTAATTCTTCAACCAGTCCGATGGCAGCCATTTTCAATCCGCCAGCTGCACTAGAACAGGCAACTATACGGTCAAAAACCACCGGGTGACCGATGGTTTTATATAAATTTTCAAGCGCATTTTTATAACCGACGGTGATATCGGTATCGACGGTTGTAAAATGATTCGCTGTTGCGAAAATATCTCCTAATTCGGAGTCAACTGCTGTTAATTTCGTAAAGGTTGAACCAAAATCGATGAGCAAATATTTTGCCATATTACTCACCCAAATCGTTTTTAATATCGGCTAACGCCATATCGATTGAGATTCCCGGAGGGTAGACCCGGTTAAATCCCATTTGCAGAAAACGATTTTTAACTTCATTGAAATCCTGTTTGCCGACGACGATGTTTCCGCCGACATACAGATAAATATCGCCTATTCCTGATTCAATACATTTCTGACGCATACCGCGACAGTCAATTTCACCATGACCGTATAAACTTGAAACTAAAATTAAATCGGCATCCGATTCGATTGCTGCATTAATAAAATCTTCTTGCGAGGACAATACTCCGATGTTGATAACGTTATATCCTGCATTCGTTAATGTATAATCAATGATCTTGTTGCCAACTGCATGGACATCGGCGCCGATGACCCCTATTACAATTGATTTCAAAATAATGTCTCCTTCAGCTTGAAAGCGTTTTTATCCGTATAAATTATATCATAGAGTACACTGAGTTTCAATTGTCGTTTTCTAAAAATTGGATATTATTTCATTATCCTTTAAAAATATAAACCCAATGCTTTTTTATTAAATTTTTACATATAATATTTACTAAATAAAGATTGCTATCTATTACATAGATATTATATCAAACCGTCGGGATTATGATACCTTTTATTTATATTATTTGATTGGTATAATGTGAAAATAAAAACGCCCGCTTTGCAGCTGACGTTTTGAGATAATTATTCTTCTTTTGGTTTTTCCTGATGGATAACAATTTGAGGAAACGGAATTTCAATTTTGTATTGATCAAATAAAAGTTTCATTTCCCTGTTAAGATCTCGGACAACTTGGTATTTCTTCTTTTCATGGGTCCTCGAATAGATTCTGATGACTACCGATGAATTTCCTAATTCCTGAACGCCGCGGTAATACGGACCGTCGATAATATCGGGAATTTTCATTTTTATGTCTTCTAAATGTTCTCTAATGATTTTCTCAACCTTAACCAGATCGGCTGAATAACTGATTGAGACATCGCAGATAGCGGCAGATAAATCTGAAGACGTATTGATTGCGCCGCGAATGTCGGAATTATTGACGATTTTTATGTCTCCATTCAGATCTTCAAACTTCGTTACCCTGACGCCGATTTCGAGGACTGTACCGCGGAAATCGCCAATCTGGATTACGTCGCCGATCTGAAACTGTTTTTCAAAAATCAAGAATAATCCGCTAATAACGTCTTCAATCAGACTCTGTGCACCGAAGGATAAAGCTAATCCGATAATTCCAGCTCCGGCTAACAGGGTTTTCGTTTCAACGCCCCAAGCCGACAAAATCAAGAATAAGGCAATGATGATGGCCAGATAATTTGTCATGCTTCTGAGAATCGTTCCAATCGTTTCGCTCCGGTTGTTTTTCTTCATGAACAAACTAATCAATAATTTTATAACCAGTCCGATTAACCAGATAAAAAAGATTATCGTCGCAGATTCCAACAGAATAACATAGTTATTTTTAAAGAAACTGAATAGATTAAAAAACTTACCGACACTGTTTTCGATAATAGCTTCAAATGTTGAACCGGGAAATAAAACTCCGGCAAAAATCGATAACAGCACTAAAAATACTACAACGCAGGTAATTATGATGGCCGTTACTTTTTCTTTTTTGTTTCTAAATTTTAAATTCATCGTTATCCTCCAGAATGGTTGATTTCATAAAAAGTCTGATAATAATAAGTTGTTTCTGCACTAATAACCTTATCGCACCTAAAAATAATCTGATAATCAGGGTTAGTAGGTATCATGATTTCAAAGACTGCGGTTTTCAATCCTTCCTGAGAAAGTATCATTTCAATCGGATTTTCAGAAATATACTGCGGATACTCGCCGCTCATATCATAAACCGTATAATAAAACTGATGAAGAATATTATCAGGATCATCGATTTCTATTGAAACCTGATAGGTCTGTATGTTATCGGTGACAATGACTGAAACCGAATAATACGGGGTCGTTGAGACAATCACCTGATCGAGTTCTTTCCGGACATTTTCATTGGAAACCGGATTTTGATAATCCGCAAATAGCATTATGGTATATTCGGTATTAACGTTTAATCCGTCAAATCGGATATTAGAAGAATCGTACTGATGGATATCTGTGGATTCAATCAATTCTTTCTGAGTAACTAATACATCATCCTGATAAAGTTCAAGTGAGTAAGTAATCCCCGGCACTACCGTAAAATCGACATAACCGGAGAGGGTAAAAGCATCAGGAAAGACTTCGTCGATATAGAGATAACCGTCAATCTTTAAAGGAGTTTTGAACTGGTACTCATCAAGTATCAAGGCTGACTGATCTGATTTTTTTGTCGCTTCTAAAATTAAGTAAACGCTCGTATTATAATTTGGGACAATAATCGAAGTCATCTGTAAATAATCGTTAATCAGCTCTTCCTGATAGTCCATGCACACATCAGTACCCACCTCTCCACTTTCATGATAAAGAATGCAGTACTTTAACTTAACAGATTCAAAATCTAACGATTCGTCACGGTATTGAGTAAAAATATCGTATGTCAATTCATATTCACTTAAATCGGTCGTCATGAGATTGGCGGATAGAATAGCTCCGCCGTCACGTTTAGCCGTCGTCAGTTTTTCTTTTGTCAGGATTTCACTGCCATATCCTTCGGAACCGACTACATAGACGTCATAGACGGTATCAACGCGCAAATCATGAACCACTCCGCTGTTTTGACCTAATGATAGAGGGTATTCGTATGAATCAAACTGACTGCTAATCTGAATTTTTAAAGTTTCAGGGATGATGACGTTTGCACTGTCTACTACCGTTACATCATAGTAGATTGAATCTTCAAACGTCCCAATCCTGTCAAAAACCGCACTGGGTTTGACTGAAGGCGAGATAATCTGTGTCACAGCCACAACCGTCGTGACTGCGAATCCAGCAATCCAGTTTCTGATCAGATGTTTTTTTCTTAACTCGTCATTTTTCGCTTTGCGTCGGTTAGAAAACACAGGATGCTTCACCTCCCTTTTAAAAATTTTAGCACTTGATTATCCCGTTTACAAGACGATACGCAAAAAAAGACGCCAAATTTAGGCGTCTTTCTTCTATTTCATTTTTTGTTCTACCTGTGTTAGAATTCTTGTTTTTAATTTTTGGGCTTTTATTAACATATCGTTAACGTTATTCGTGTAAAACTGCTTCGTAACATCCAAATCTAACATCGATAAATTTGTTTTAACGTTTAAAACTGCCCCTTCTAATCCCGTAGATAAAGTCAAAGCTGCTACGCCTAAATCAGAAGCCGCAGACTGATTTCCGTAAATAACGAGATAATCGATGATTTCCAAAGCTTCAATCGAAAGCATGGCGACCTGAAAAGGAATTTTAATCGCAACTTTGGTTCCTTCTAAGATTTTTTCATTGCGGATTTTGATTTCACCTTCCGTCACTTTCGGAAGTTTATAAGCTTCCATAATCAGCCGGTAAGCTTCGGTATCTTTATCAATCATGGTTTCTAATTCCGATTTAATCTTTTCAAGCGTTTCAGCGCGTTTCTGAAACTCACTCTGAATTGATTCTTCCAGTGCTAAAAATTTCTTTTTCGTCACCGTTAATTTCGCAACCATTCCGCCAAGCGCAGCACCTAGCGCTGAGGATAATGCAGCGACGGATCCCCCTCCGGGAACAGCTTCTTTTGAATCCACTGAGGCTATAAAGTCAGTTACGGTCTGTTCGATTAATTTCATTGTCATCCCTCTATTCTTTGTCTGTTTTTAACGACTATCCGGCCGTTTTTAAAAACGTCGACGGTATGATTAATGCCAAAATGATATAAAACATATTCAAGATTCGGTGCTTTTAAAAGAACGATGTCGGCCTGTTTGCCAATTTCGATACTGCCTATCCGGTCATTTCTGTTTAAGATAACAGCAGGATTTATTGTTGAAGCATTTAAAATTTCAAAAGGCGTCAGTGCCATTTTATTCGCAGCGAGTTGCATCACGAACTGATAATTTTCAGAGGGTGCTGAGCCGGGATTATAATCCGATGACAAGGCCAGCGCCATCCCTTTTGAAAGCATTTTTCTGGCCGGAGCGTAATTCTTATTGAGATAAAATGACGTCTGCGGCAAGAGATTCGCAACCGTATTTGCCTCAGCCATTTTATCCATATCAACTTCATCGACAGCCATTAAGTGATCAGCACAGACGCATTGAAGCTTAGCGGCTAAACCCGCTCCGCCCATCGGATGGATTTCATCGGCGTGCATTCTGATTCTGAAACCTAATTCTTTTGCTTTTGTTAAAATGATTTCAGTTTCTTCGAGACTGAACACTTCATTTTCACAGAAGACGTCGACCGCTTCAGTCAAATTCAATTTCGCAATCGTATCTAATAAATTCAATATCAGTTCAAGATACTGTTCTCTCTTTTCCTGATATTCTGGCGGAAATGCGTGCGCCCCCATGTAAGTCGATACGATATCAACAGGATGGTTATTATTGAGTTCACGAGCTACTTCTAACTGTTTGATTTCCGTATCGGCGTCGAGTCCGTATCCGCTTTTGGCTTCTAAAGTCGTTACCCCGTAAAGAAGCATTTCATCGAGCGAACGGTAAGCCTGTTCATAAAGGCTCTCAAAAGTCGCCGCTCTGGTTTTACCGACGGTATTTAATATTCCACCGCCTCTTTTTAAGATATCGAGATAAGGAACGCCTGCGAGTTTCATCGCAAATTCCGATTCTCTAGAACCGCCATGGACGAGATGGGTGTGCGAATCGATTAACCCGGGAATCGCAATTAATCCTTTGGCGTTATGTAAAACCGTTTCTTTTTTTAAGTATTTCTGATAATTATTCGTTCCCAAAGCGATGATTTTATCATTTTCAATGACGATATAAGCCTTATGAAGAACCATTAGGTGATTCATCTGTTCGCCTTTTAAAAGTTCGGAGCCGGTCGATGTGTAGAGGGTATCAATATCATGAATGATGATGGAAGACATAAAAACCTCCTAGAGCCAGTACTCGATGATTTTTGTTTCGTCAAAATCACGGAACTGCAGATATTTGACTGAAAGTTCAGTCAGAATTTTTAAATCCATGGTTTTGTCAAACGGAAGATTATCCGCCTGAAGATAATATTTCACTGAATCTAATAAAGCTTGTTTAGGCACTAACCCGATAATCTCTGAAGATTTGACGGTGACGTGATATCTTTTCACTTCAAATTTAATCACTTCTAAAATTCGGTAAATCGGATTTTTCGTGTAATCGAGGATGTTCATCGTCACCTGCATATGATGATGTTTTTCCAAAAACGCCGGTCCAGCCTGAATATACTGAAAACCGCCGCTCGACTGACGGATTGTTTTGGCGAGCGCTGAAGCAGTTTTTTCCTGATCGGTATCTAAATCGATATTAAACGCTACTAAAAAATCGCGGGCGCCGACCGCTACCGACCCAAAGGTCGGATGCGTCATGGGGTTACCGAAATCGGGATGCCACTCCGGCAATTTTATTTTTTCTTTCATTCCCTCATATTCGCCTTTACGGATATTCGGAAGTGAAATCCGGTCTTCATTTCTTGCGGCTTTCGCATAGAGAAAAACAGGAATATCATATTTATTAGCAATCATTTCTCCGACTCTGTTCGCTAGCTCAACACAGTCTTCAATCGTCATATTCTGTACGGGAATAAACGGAATGACGTCAACTGCGCCAATCCTCGGATGTTCTCCCGACTGAAAATTCATATCGATTTCACGGATACAGTTTTCCACAAAAGACATCAGACTAATGATGATTGCCTCCGCTTCACCTATCAGCGTTACGACTGTCCGGTTATAATCGCCGTCCGGTTCATAAGAGATCATTTTAAAATCAGACTGGTTTTTAAAAGGAGCGACGATTCTTTCAATTTTCTCCAGATCTCTTCCTTCAGAAAAATTCGGTACGCATTCCACGATTCTTTTCATCATTTTCCTCCCCTGATGTAATTTTTATTGACGAGTTCACTTAGTTTTAATTCATTTGTTTCAACCGGCAAAGTCACAAAAGTATCTTGATGGTTATCCATAAAACTGCTAGATGCAGATATGGCATTGGCATTTCTCGCCCAGGCGCGTCTCGAAACACCCGCCATCACGTCAAATACCATCGCCGTTTTTAAGATTTCATCGGTTTCATCAGAACCGTCTAAAACCATTCCGTAGCCGCCGTTAATCGCTTTACCGATGCCGACGCCTCCGCCGTTATGTAAAGCCACTAAACTCATCCCTCTGCTGGCGTTACCCAAAGCAACCTGCGTCGCCATATCGGCCGTAAACTGCGAACCGTCGTAGATATTCGACGTTTCTCTAAACGGTGAATCCGTTCCGCCACAGTCATGATGGTCTCTTCCGAGCATAATCGGTCCGACTATTTTATTTCTGACCATTTCATTGAATTTCAGCGCTATTTTTAACCTGCCTTCGGCGTCCTGATACAGTATTCTTGCTTTCGTTCCGACGACCAGACGATTCTTTTTCGCATCTTTAATCCAGTTATAATTATCTAAATCCTGAAAACGTCTGGATGGATCGATACATTCCATCGCCGCCTGATCGGTTTTTTCAAGGTCGCTTTCCATACCGCTTAGGCAGACCCAACGGAACGGACCATATCCATAATCAAACAAAATTGGTCCCATGATATCTTCAACGTATGAAGGCCAGATAAATCCTTCTAACGCGTCTTTTTTATTTTTACAGATGGATAATTCTTTAGCGTCCATGACCGCTTTCATAAAACTATTGCCGTAATCAAAGAAATAGGTTCCGCGTTTCACTAATTTATCAATCGCATGAAAATGCGCTTTTAATCCTCTGTTCACATGTTCGATAAACAAAGGTTTATCCGTTTTTAACAGATTCGTTCTGTCTTCAAAACTTAATCCCTGCGGACAGTATCCGCCGTCATAGACGGCATGACAGCTGGTCTGATCGCTTAAGAGATCAATTTTGATATTTTTCAGATAAGCATAATCGAGCAAATCGACGACGTTTCCGTGAAAAGCAATCGCTTCCGGTTGTTTATCTTTCACGGCATTTAAAGCATACGAAAAAGCTTCTTCAGGGGTATGGGTTACCCTGTCGACCCAGCCCTGATGATATCTCGTCTGAATTCTTGAAGCATCAACTTCAGCGATAATTCCCACGCCTCCGGCGATTTTTACCGCTTTACCCTGAGCGCCGCTCATTCCCCCTAATCCTGAGGATACGAATAAAACACCCGCCAAATTCTCATGTTCGGGAATGTGGAGTTTGCTTCTGCCGGCGTTAAGTAAAGTTGAATACGTGCCATGGACAATCCCCTGCGGACCGATATACATCCATCCTCCGGCTGTCATCTGTCCATAAGAAGAAACGCCTAATGCGACTAAACGGTTCCACTGTTCTGAATTATCATATTCACCGATTAACAGACCATTCGTGATGATGACTCTGGGTGAGAGTTTTGAAGATGGAAACAGTCCCAAAGGATGTCCGCTCATCACGACTAAAGTCTGACTATCGGTCATTATTTCTAAATAATACTTGATTATATGATACTGCATCCAGTTCTGCATGACAGCACCGGTTTCTCCATAAGTAATCAGTTCATAAGGATATAGTGCTACTTCAAAATCCAGATTATTGTCAATCATCACCTGAAATGCTTTTCCCTGAAGCGTGTTACCACGGTATTCCTCTACCGGTTTTCCGTAAATTCTTCCTTGCGGACGGAAACGATAACCGTAAATACGGCCCATCGTTAAAAGTTCTTCTAAAAATTCTTCAGCTAATAGTTCATGCCATTTCTTCGGAATATACCGTAAAGCATTCTTAAGAGCCAGCGTGGTTTCTTTTTCCGACAGTGAAAAATACCGTTTCGGAGCCCGTCTGACATTGGGTAAAAACGGTTCTTTTTCAGGCAATTCAGGGAATATTTTTTCTAAAATCGTTATATTTTCCATTACTCACGACTCCCATACACAATATTAAATAACTCACCCGACTGAACGATTTCTTTCATTTTATGAAGATATGGATACATCACGGCGTCATGATTGATATAAGGTACATTTTTTCTGATCATCTGATAAGCTGTTTTTGTTTTTTGTCCAAGACGGTCAGATGAATTTCTTAAATCGATTGCCTGACATGAAGCGAACAGTTCCATCCCGATGACAGACTGAACGTTTGATAAAATGGTGTTGGCTTTATTCACTGAAATCGAACCCATCGATACATGATCTTCTTGATTAGCTGAGGAAGGAATGGAATCGACTGATGCCGGATGAGCCAAAACCTTGTTTTCGCTCACAAGCGAAGCGGCACTGTACTGAACAATCATAAACCCGGAATTCAGTCCGCTCTGATGCGATAAAAATGCCGGTAATCCGTTCGATAACTGCGGATTGACCAGTCTTTCAATCCGTCTTTCGGAGATGTTTGCTAATTCTGATAGTGCGATTCCTAAAAAATCAAACGCCAACGCTAGAGGTTCTCCATGAAAATTACCTGCGCTTATCGCTTCTGATTCAGACGGAAAAACAATCGGATTATCCGTAACGGCGTTCATTTCTCTTAAAACGATTTCTTTAACATAGTTTAAGGTATCCAAGACTGCGCCATGAACCTGCGGAGCACACCTTAAACTATAAGCGTCCTGAACGCGTAATTCGCATTGTCTGGTCACATTTTTCGAATTTTTCAGATTATATAAGATATCTTTGGCGATTTGTACTTGGCCGACCTGATTTCTTAATTCATGAACTTTTGGGTTAAAAGCATCGGTGATTCCCTGTAAGGCTTCTAACGATAAAGAAAGCGATAACGTCGCCAGTTTTTCTAATTTAAAAGCATCATACAGGATTAAAGCTCCTCTTGAATTCATCGCCTGCGTTCCGTTGATTAACGATAACCCTTCTTTTGCCATTAAATCAGGCAAAGCCGAAACATTCGTCAATTTAAAACAGTCAGTCGTATTCATTCTTTTTCCCTGATAGAATACCTCGCCTAATCCTAACAGAGGCAGACTCATATGCGATAACGGCGCGAGGTCACCCGAAGCGCCTAAACTGCCTTTTTCAAATACAACGGGAATAATATCTTTATTGAGCAGTTCAAGCAGTTTTTCGATGGTCAAGAGTCTGATTCCGCTATGACCTTTGATTAAGGCGTTAATTCTTAAAAGCATCATTCCCCTGACGATTTCACAGGCTAACGGTTCACCGACGCCGCAGGCATGACTCATTAACAGATTTTTCTGTAAGGTGCTCACGTCTTCTGGCATAATTCTGACGTCGGAGAGTTTACCAAAACCCGTATTTATTCCATAAACCGCTTTTGATCCTTTGGCGATATCCTCTACATATTGACTGGCAATATTAACCGCTTCTTTCGCCTGATTTGCAATCACAACCGTTTCTTTTCCTCTCGCAACTGCAACAAATTGTTCCAAATCCAAACTTTTACCATCCAGTATGATCATGTTTTCTCCATTTCTTTCCTGACCGTTACGAAAAAGACGGTCAATTCTCAATGATTACGCTTACATCTAAAGATATCATACCATTAAACCAGAAATTTCACAACCACCAACACGACGTGAAACAATAAAAAAAACGCCATAAGGCGTTTCTACTTTGCATCTCTTGTGATTTCAAAAATGGATATAGCTTCAATAAATCCCAGCGAAGAAATAATTTTGTTGGTAATGATATTATCGATTTCTCCGCGGACGAAAGGAACTCTGTTCAGCTGAATGGAACGGTTGACGAGCAGCCCTAACAGTAATTTACCCAAACCGATGGAACGATACTTCGGTAATGTGAGGACATGTAAATCGGCGAGTTCTTTTCCTAAAAACCAAAGCGATCCGACTGCCAGCAAATCGTTCTGATGGAAAATACCATAGACTTCATCATTTTCCAGTCCGATGCCTGCTTTTTCTAAATCTTCTGCCGAACACTGGGCTTTAAATCGTCCGAAAATCAATTTCTGCGCAATCGATAACGATTTTACCGTCAGTCCTTCCATTGAAGGAAGTTCTGCGTGCTGAGGGGCATACATGATGAAATACTGGGTTTCATGGTATTTGATATCTTTATCATACAGTAAATTAATAATTTCCTGGTTTGAAAGTTCAGAGGAATAGTCCTCTTTTGACAAATTAAAACCGTTCGGATAATATTCAACCATGACTTTCCCTAAAGTACGGATAAATGTCAGCGGATGGTATTCATCGAGTAAAGGATTTTCAAGGAAAACGACGTTGTCTTGTTCGTTCCATCCTAAATAATCGAAATAGAGTTTTAAGAATTGCGTTTTAGTGACGGGAAATTCCATATTTCCTCCTATCTGTCCGCTTTTTTAAATGGTAAAAGCATTCTTGTTTCCTGTTTATAGATATCAAAATTCAGTTTATAAGAGGCCAGTCTTTTTTCTGCCATCGGAATGGAGATGAAGAAAAACATGAGGGTATTTAAGATTGCGCCGATGGCAAGATACCATTTATCAGGCTGGACGGAAACCATCATGATATAAATTCCCCACCACTGAAGGATTTCGCCGAGATAATTCGGATGACGTGAATACTTCCATAATCCAATCCGGATAATCGATGATTTGTCATGGGGAGAGTTACGGTATTTCTGCATCTGAATGTCCGCAACCAGTTGTAAAGAAGCGGCTAATAAACAAATAACAAAACCAATTATAGTAATGATATTAACGCCACCCTGTTCAAAGAAAACGATGGCTGGCAGAACTGCCAAGAAAACGATAACCGTCGGGAAAAGATTAATTCCTAACAAAGAAACGACCGGATACCATTTTTTTGATTTTTCTTTTAGCATTTCATAACGCCAGTCCTGAGAATTTAAAGAATCAAAAGTATAAGCCCAGTTGGCGGTTAACCGGATTCCCCAGTAAAACAAGGCGATTAGCATTAATAAAATACCAAGGTTCCATACCTGAAAACGTGTTAATAAAAACGATACGATAATTAGCGGCTGTACGCTCCAGTAAGGATCGTAAACCGAGGTGTTTTTAACAAATACTCCGGCAAAATAGACGAACAGCGTAGCGATTACATCAGCCAGGAAAATCGCCAGATAGAGAGATAAATATTTTTCTAATATCTGAAATGAAAACAGGGCTATAAAAATCGCAAGAACATAAATTACCGCAATGACCGCAAATCCGAACACACGCTTTTGTTTCATCATATACCTCGCTAGATTAGAATAAAAAATCAATCAGAAGAATAACGCCTAAATGCAAAGGATATATTGCATAAAAGATCCACTTGTTATATCTGCCTTTTTCTCCATTATATAAAAATATCGGGATAAAAGCAAGGAGCGAAAGCCACTGCATATTTGGATATCTTGGGCTGCCGGTCATTCCGAAAAGCGAATATAGCGGCCACTCGATATAGAATAAACTCATCAGAACGACGATTGACAGCTGTTCAAACCGTTTAGGAATAATGCCAAAGATTAAAATCAGGAAAATTCCATAGGAGCCATACGAAAAATGGAGAATTTCAGATAGAAAAATGATGGGTATGACGAGGAGTTTAACATACCACTTGGGATTAGATAAAGCCCATAATCCCATCAGACCGAACAATAGCGGAATAAATACGTTTATAGTGATAAAATAATTATCTCCGGTAATCAGGTATATTATAACGACGACAAATTCCATAATTACCGCCGCTAACGCCAGTCTTAGAGCGTACTTTTTAAGATTTTTAGTGTGTTTAAAGCCTTCGGCGATTGAAAAAGCAAACAGCGGAAAAGCAATACGGCCGATTCCCCGGAATATGTCGTTGACGATTCCGTCATTGATCAAATAAAAGCCGATATGATCGATAATCATAAAGATTACGGCGATAATTTTAAGCATTTTTCCGTTCATAGATAATACTCCTGATAATTTTTAAATAATGACGAGAGCGTATATATAGTCATTAAATCGTTTTTTGAAACGATTAAGTAATCTTGATTTTCAAGAAGTTTATCTTCTGTTTTTACATAATAAGCGGTGATTAACCAGTCCTTATGAGTAAAACTGTGGGTTATTTCAGGCAGTTTTTTTGAACTGAAAGATTTTATTCCTAAATCATTCAGTAAAGGAGAAATATTTCCGTATTCCCCTTTAAACATTGGAAATTCCCAAAGCGAAGACAGTAACCCTTTAGCCGGACGCTGTCTGAGAAAATAGTTATTTCCGTCAGTCACAATCAGAAGCGTATACGATTCCTGCGTTCTTCGTAATTTTTCCGCTTTGACCGGCAGTTCATCCGTGATATTTTTAAGACTGGCGATACAATATTTATTCAAAGGACAGTCGGTACATAGAGGTTCTGCTTTTGGCAGACAAACAGTCGCGCCGATTTCCATCAGCGCCTGATTAAAATCGCCGATATGATGATTTGGAAGATAATCCTTCATCATCGGAATGAGTTCATCTTTGGTCATTCTGAGCCCAAAATATCTTGAGATAACCCGGTGAACGTTACCGTCGACGGCAGCGGTGATTTCATCAAATGCAATTGAAGCAATCGCTCCGGCAGTATAAGAACCAATCCCCGGCAATTTCGCTAATTCTTTTGAATTATCCGGAATATTTCCCTGATACTGACTGACGATAATTACCGCAGCTTTATGCATATTCTTTACCCGCGAGTAATACCCTAATCCTTCCCAGAGTTTAAGATAATCTTCTTCCTTTGCCTCTGCGAAAGACTGAACCGTCGGGAACTTATTTAAAAACCGTTCATAATATGGAATGACGGTTTTCACCTGAGTTTGCTGCAACATAATTTCGGAAACCCAGATGCGGTAAGGATCTTTATTTTCCCGCCATGGTAAAATTCTTTTATGGTTATGATAATACGTCAAAAGCGATTCATGTAAATGGTTTATCATCGTCTGTTCCATGTTTGACCTCACAAAGCAATAAACAATCTGTCAATATTTTATCATTTTTACTTCATTATTTCGATTAATCAGCTGATTTATTTAATTTAATCGGTAAAAAATTCATTATCCCCTTTTCAAAATCATGGTTTTTGTTATAATGTGTGTACGAAATAACAAGGAGTGATTTCATGGATAAATTCATGGATTTGGCCATCAAAGAGGCCAAAAAGGGGATTGACTCCCAACATGGAGGTCCTTTTGGCGCGGTCATTGTCAAAGACGGCAAAGTTATATCGAAAGGTCATAATCACGTCATCGTCAATAACGATCCCACCCTTCACGGTGAAATCGACGCCATCCGCAAAGCAGGAAAAAAATTAAAAACGTTTGATTTAACCGGCTGTATTCTTTATACGACTGCCGAACCGTGTCCGATGTGTATGGCTGCCATTCTTTGGGCAAACATCGACAAAGTGTACTATGGCTGTAATGTTCAGGATACGGAAATCATCGGTTTCCGTGACAAAAGGTTTTATGAAGAAAACTGGAGAAAACTCACCAGTTTAACCGAAATCGACCGAGACGAATGTCTTAAGTTGTTTGAAAATTATCAAAACCTTGAGAAAAAAACGCTTTATTAATCAAGATGCACACCCAAAGGATGTGCATCATTTTTTTTATTTTAACAGACTTTTTCCGGTATGGATATATCCCCCGGAAATGGTTGATACATCGTTTAATACAATCATCGCGGTTGGATCAATCGTCATGATTTCATTGATAATCGACTGCGATCCTCTTCTATTCGTATAAACCATCAGAATCGATTTGCTTTCAACTTTTCCTTGCGCTTTGACCGTCGTAACGCCACAGCCTAATTCCCTGACTCTGTCGGCGATTTCTTGACTTTTCGCCTGCGAAGCAATCGTCTGAATCAATAATTTGCCAAACGCAAGCTTCTGTTCTAACACTGAACCGAAATAAACCCCGGAAGCAAATCCGAAACCGTAAGCTATGCCTTTCATCGGTGAAGCAGCGAGTCCCGTGATGACAGTTGAAGCAACGAACACCCAGATCATGATTTCGACTAAAGCTAATAAAACTGCCGGTGTACGATAACCTTTGACAATTAAAATGCTGCGCAGAGTACCGAGCGAAACTTCAATGATTTTCGCAAAGAAAATGACTAATAATTCCCATAATGGTGTTATCGTAAAAATTTCCCATAATTTATCCCAAAACATATTAGCCTCTTTCTATGATGCAATGCATCAATTACAATTTAGTAATCATAATATAACACATTCAAGACTGAAATGCATGTGTAATTTATGATAAAACGTTTTCTTCATTAAGAAATATTTTCTATCGGTATTTCATTCTGATTATTCTTAATTTTTAACAGAATAATTAATAAGATAAACGCCATTATCTGCATAACAACCGTGAAGATGACCATTCCCGAAAGCGACCTGGTATAAAGTGCGCCAACGACCATCGACCCGAGAAACCACGCTAACCCAAAAACGGAGCTGAAGATACCGTATCCGGTCGCACGCCTTTCTTTCGGAACGAGTTTCGCTACGACTGCTTTTAATACCGATTCCTGCGCTCCCATGCCTATGCCCCATAAAACGATCCCGATATATAACGCCCACTGTCCTTCAAACAGGAAAACAAACGGTGAAATCAGTGCAGATAACCCAATTGAGAATAGCAATGAACTAATCCCGATTTTATCAAACATAAAACCGAATATTAACGCAGCTATCGCATCAATGCCCATTGCGGCAGAATAGATAAGCGGAATATAAAGCACGTCGACAAGCTGATAATTTCCCATATGATAAGCGATTACCGGATAATCGATGAATCCTAAAGCGATAAAACTGATGACCATCATATAAAGAATGAATCTGCGGTCGAAAATGAATTTCTGTGAAGTAACTGATTTTTCTTCAAATCCCTGCGGTTTGGGATATTTCGTTTTTGCGAAGAATAAGATCAGTAAAGTCACCACCGCAAAGATTCCTAAAATGAAAAACGCCAGATGATATCCTGAAAGTAAATTATCGGTCTTATCAGCGAGAATAAAAAAGACAATCAGTGGACCTAAAAAAGCCCCCGCCTGATCTAAGGCTTCATTAATCGCAAAGGCCTTCCCCGCACCTAAATGCGGCGCAGTAAAACTCGTTAATGCGGATTTAGCGGGAGCGCGGATGGCTTTACCGACGCGTTCGAGTAATATTAATACGATTGCGACCTGCCAAATCGATTCATTAACGAAACCTAAAAGCGGTATCGCTAATAAGTTTACCGCATATCCTAATATCATCATAAACCAGTATCGTCCGGTTTTATCGGCTATCCATCCCGTCACGATTCTTAAGGCCTGACCGATGAATTCTCCTAATCCAGCGGTTGTTGATATCAGAAAGGCACTAACGCCGATTAGACTGAGATACTGTCCGTAGATACTTCTGGCCCCTTCGTGGGTAAAATCAGAAAAGAAACTGATGATACCGAGTAAAACAATAAATAAAAAGGCTCTCTTTTTGACTGAGTCATTTTCGTTATTAAAAATCTTTTTCATAACATATCGCCACTTTCAACAAGTATTATCGATTAATCATTTATTCTTCAGGACGTTTCATCGTGATTATTTCGCCAATTTTACCATAATCATTTCCCGCTAACCGGCTGATGGGCTGTAACTTCTGAAGGTTGATTTTTCCGTTTTCGTAAACGGAGTCATCAAAATGCGCATATACTACCCTGCCGATAATCAGAACCGACCCAGGCAAATCAACCGTTTGTTCTAATAGACATTCAAAACGGATTTTCGCTTCTTTGATACCGGGAACACTGATTTTGGAACTTTTAACGGGCGTTAAGTGTGTCACTTCGATTTCGCTGATCTCTGAAGAATATGAAAATGAAGACTGATTAACTTCCTTTAGATAATTTTCCGTCACTAAGTGAATGACAAATTGCTTATTCTCTAAAATATTTCTTAAAGTATCTTTTGGTCTCGGTCCTTCTTTACGAATTGAAACCGATAATAACGGTGGTACTGATGAAACAATATTAAAATAACTAAATGGTGCCCCATTTAAGAGATGATTCTCTGATAGTGATGTGATAAAGGCGATTGGTCTTGGAACGACGCTGCCAATCAGTAATTTATATGATTCTTTGTTTTCCAGCGATTCAAAATCAATCGATATCATCATTCAGCCTTATTTATTTTGTCATTTTTTACTTTTAGATATATTTGTTCGAGTATATTTTTTCTTCCAAGTGTTGAAACAATTTTGTATTTCCGCTTTTTATCAGACACTATCAGCTGATAATTAAGTCCGAGCATTCCTTTTTTAAATTCAATTGAATCGATTTCTTCAAACGGTAAACGAAATACTTTATGTGAAATTTTGCCAGTAAACAGCGTTAATTCATGACAGACAAGTTCGTGATCATAAATACCTATGACGCCATCTATTCCAGCGGTTGAGGTCATTCCGCTGGCAATTCTTAAAATTTTTCCGAGTTCTGAGTAAGATATTTGAATCTTGCAAAAGAGATTATGTTCATCGACAATTCTTTCTTCTTTTAACAAATCAATATTCATATTCATGAACCTCCTGTCATTATTATAACGGATTTATAAAAATGTTTAAATACTACTTGCATATATTTATTATTCTTTTATAAAAAAAATGACTCTTTACCGAGTCATTGAAAGTATCCATATTGATTATAGAATAATATCAGGGAAGAAAATAAGAAAAATTCCTAATATAAGCATAATGAGTCCGCCCAGTAAATTCGAATATTTCGCATATTTATTGGATATTCCCGTTACTTTATGTGAGATGACCGCAATAGAGAAAATCAGTAAATCATCGAAAATAAAAAATAAAACGTACACTAAAATATACAGACTATATCCTAAAAATGATATATCGTGATAACCGAGCATCGTCGAATAAATTACAGGAAGTCCGGCTGAACACGCCAGTTCAATCACATTAACGGTAATAGCTATCCCCATGATTCCGGTAATGGCTAAAAAGTAACTGTTTTTATTAATCACGTTTCTAATTTTACCCATCAGTTTTCTTTTGCTTTCAGCGTTCGTAACTTCGCATCCCGCATCTGTTTTCATCTGTTTCCAAAAATGTCTGAGACTGAAGAAAGCAAATATGAGCGAGAGAACACCGATTGCAATCTGAAAAATCTGAATCGTCGTTACCTGGATAACCAATTGCAGCCACGACATCATAATAACATAATAGATTAATCCGCTCGTCAGGATAAAGGTTAAGCCTAAAATCCAGATCTTTTTTCGGTCTTTGAGATTAATCAGTAATGTAATCAGGAAGATAAGAATCCACATCGCACAGGGATTGAAACCATCGATTAATCCGATAACAACCGCACCTAAAAAAAGCGAAAATTCCGCTAGTTTTATCTCGCCGATTATCGGCAACTCAATGGTTTTATCCGTTGAGAATTCTATCGTTAAAAAATCTCCGGGTAATACCAGTTCTGCATTTTTTATTTTTTCAACGATATCAGTTTCATAAGGATTTTCACGATAATACTGAATAAGCGAATCGATGTTTTCCTGAATCTCATATAAACCCTGTAAATCCTTACCGCCGATGACGATATAGGGATATCTCAGATTTTCACGGTTAAAGGTATTCGATACATCGATGAATAGTTGTTCCTTTTCCCCGCCCTCTAAGACATTGTAGGTAATCAGATTGATATTTTCCTGAGTAGGTAAATAGTCATTTAGAAACTCGGTAATCTGTTTACAGACCGAACACCCGCTGGAATAAAAATAATGAATATCTATGGGATTTTCAGAAGCGGATACAGTCATATTCTGAACGACGAAACTTAATAAAAACAATAATATAATCATCAGTAATTTCTTCATTTGCGTCTTACCTCTAGATCAAAATTCAGTCGGATTAATCATCGATTCTTGCTTTAAGGTAATCGAGAACGGGGATTGAACCGCTGATTTTTTCAACATATTGATTATGATTATATATTAATATTGACGGCGTTTCAATAATTTCAACGGGCTGCACTCCCTGTTCGAAGATTAATCCTTCATGGACCAGATAAACAGGAATTCCTTCATTTTCCAGGATGACTAAATATTCCGTGACTTCATCTTCAATGCTTCTGCTGATTGCGCAATAAGGAGAATAGTAAAAGATTAATGTTTCAACGTTCGAAACATTACTGACATCATCCCAGTGATCGAGATGATTGAAATCTTTATAATCTTTATCTTCCAAAGGTTTCTGACAGCCGGTGAAGATGAAAATAAATGACATAACAAATAAGCAAGTAAATACTTTTCTCATGAAATCTCTCCTGTATAATGGAAAAAAGAGGACGCAGAGAAGCGTCCTCTATCTAACACTAATTCAAATATTTATCCTTATGGTAATTGAGTAATACTTTTACAGCACGGATAATGCTGTTAGTTGAAACGCTGCTTCCTGCAAACGCATCAATCAGTTCCGGTTCATTGATTTGTTTGGTATTGGCATAAGCTGCGTATACTTGAGGAGTTTCATCATAGAAGATGTTGATTCCGTCGAGATCGTCGGATGTTTTGCCAACAATCCAGGGTAGGAAATCCTGTTTAAAATCATCATAAGTTAATCCTGTTTCAGGAATAGGATTACTGTCTCCCCAAAGGCCAGCCGAATAATGTCCGCTGCTGTCAGTATCAAAAGAAATGTATAATATTTCTCCTGTTACTGTCGAGATATCGACATATGCAACGCTCCAGTAATTATCTCTTGGAGCACGGCAGGTGCAGGCAACGAAAGCAATTTGATATTTAACGTAATCGCGCATCTGATATTCAAACAGAATTGGCATATCTTTCATGATTTCTGCGCCATGACCGTCCAGATGAGCAAACTGCAGAATTGTCATTTTGCCTTCTTCACTTGCTTCCGTCGTCGTTGTTTTTTCACATCCGACCAATACGAATGCGAATAAGCAAAGCAATACAGTCGCAAATAATTTTTTAAACATTATTGACATCCTCCGCCTGTACTAGTTCCACCCGTATAACTGCTGAAACCTCCAGCATTATAAACATGTTCATAGCCTAAAGATTCTAAAGCGGCTTTAACATATCCGGCACGGGTTCCGCTTGCACAGAACAGTATGATATTCATATCTTCGCAGAATAAAGCTCTTAATGCTGCTTCATTTTTGATATCTTCCGGAGCAAATGTCCAGTCTCCATCGGTACGAACTAAAATCTCAGAAGATTCTAAGAATGTAAAGAACGGAATAACCTGAGCTCTGTTGTGCCATCCGGTTAATGTATCAGGTAAATTTCTTAAATCAACAAACTGAACGTCTGTTCTTTCAACATATTTATCAATGTTCGCATCAGCCATTGTAATGGTTGCTGGAAGTGGATTAGTCATTGCAGGATCCTGCATAACGATTTCATATACTCCATCACCAAAGACTTTATTTTCTCCGGTGTATTGTCCTAAACCGCCGGCATTGTAAACATGTTCATAACCTAAACTGACAAGAGCGTCTTTAACGAATCCTGCTCGGGTTCCGCTGGCACACATTAATACAATATATTTATCCTCATCAAATAAGGCTTTAATAGCATTTGCGTTTTTAATAGCAGCAGCTGAAAAACTCCAGCCGTCAACTCTGACTAAAATATTGGAATATTCCAAATAATCAAAGAAAGGAATCATTTCAAAACCACGAATCCAGCCGTCTGACATCTGATCATCAAAATTTCTTAAGTCAACATACTGAAAATCCGGATTGTATAAATATTGGTCGATAGTAGCCATAGTAATAGTTTCTGGAGCAGTAAAAGCAGTCGTCGTTGTTGTAGTTTGTTTTTCACATCCGATTAATGCAACGGCTAATATAGCCATTACAATCAAAGAAAAAAGTTTTTTCATTTTTTTTGCATTCTCCTCTAAAGTTTTTAATTTTTATTTTTGTTTTTTTTAAATCACGAAGTTTATAAGTTGAATCACCGATAGAATTATTTTACTTATAAAATTCGTTGTAATGCGTTAAAGCTGTTTTTGCGATATCTAGTAATGCTTCTCCGGTGTAAGTTGCACCAGCTTCACTGTCGAGATGGCTACTGATATCAAATGTTTCTAGATTATCAGTTGCATTTATTAACGCTTGAATATAGTCACCCTCGTCAATTAGCGCTTTTCCCCAGCCAGCAGATTCTGTGTGCTGAGTTACTGTTATAGCAACAATCTTGCCATTTTTTACTGTTACGTCAGCTGTAATAATCCCGTGGAATCCATCTGCTTCAATGGTCATAACAACGCCGGCATCAGTCACTTCTCCTGCAATAACATTAACGTTATTATAGGCTTTTGGATAATCGACCAGTGTTGTTTTGTCACATGCGGTAAGCATTAAAACAAACGCAAATAAAAAAACTGCTAAAATCTTTTTTAACATAAGTACGCTCCTTTTCATAAATTTTACCAATAATAATTATAGCATTGAAAACAATTATTTCAACAATAATTTATAACATATGTCAAAAATAATTGCGTTTTGCTGGATATGTAGAAAATGATTAATCGTAATGTATGAATTATTAACAAAAAAAATAAAGAGAATCGTCTCTTTATTATTTTATTTCTTATTATGTTGTTTATTTTACTTGGATTTATACTGATTCATCATTTCAACATAAAGCAAAGCGTTGTTTTTATTGGACTGCAGTTCTTCTTTGGTTAAGGTTCTGGCAATTGCCATCGGATTTCCATAAGCCAACATACCGGCAGGGATTACCTTGTTAGGTGGTACGACAGTTCCGGCGCCAATCATGGCTCCATCGCCAATCATAGCATTATCCAGAATAATGCTTCCCATTCCGATTAAACAGTCATTGCCGATGGTGCAGGCATGGATGATAGCGCCATGTCCGATAGTGACATTTTTGCCAATTAAAGTCGGTCTGTTGGTATTCGTATGAATAACGGCCAGATCCTGGATATTCGTCGATTCACCGATAATGATATTAGCCATATCGCCACGGACTACGGCATTGTACCAGACGCTGACATTTTCTTTTAGGATTACATCTCCGGTTACAATCGCCCCAGGGAAAACATAAGCCGATTCAACTATGACGGGTTTTTTATTTAGATAATTATTGATTGCCATGATAATCACTCTTCTTTATTTTTTTTCTTTTTTTCGTTTGCTAAAAAATACTGTAATTCATTACGATACATTTTTTTCCATGATATCCCTTCTTCAGTTACTACTGAACAAGGTAAAAATGATAAATAACCTGGCTGACTTTCATCAAAATAATGGGGATCTTTCTGTCCGAAGTAGTGAGGATGTTCAAATCCGTCGTCGTTAAACAAACCGATTAACGGAAATTTCCAGCACAGTTCTGGTTTCAGACTCCAGGGATGCAGATCATGTTTAATGGCGGATTTCTGTAACGAACAACTGCCGTCTTCCAAGGCAAATATGCAGATGGTTTTCTCGAAATGTGCAGGATAATCGCTTCTCGTGTAATTATGAGGCACTCTTTTCGTTCTTTTACCACCAAAAAGAAATTCCCATTCGCCGTCTTCAAGAAATTCAGTGGGCACATGAGGAAATTCGTCGGGATACTGACCGATATGTTTCTTTATTTTCTCTTCTTCTGCATAAGTGACGTAAACGCCGTCGTAGCAACACCGGTTATCGCAGTTTAAACAGCTTGTCTGTGAGACTTTCGGTTCATCATCGAGATGACTGAACAAGGAGGACTGGTCATTTTCTCGATACTTCATTAAAGGTTTAAGATAAATCGATTGCCATTTTAAAAGGGATTCATTAGAAATTACGTCTAAATAGGACTGAGTGAGATACTGATTGATAATCCAAAATGGCCCTTTAACCCCCTGGGTTTTCAGTAATAAAGACGTTATTTTTTCATGTAGTAAAATATCTTCTTTCTGAAAGTATAATGATTTTGCGATTAAGTATAATGCAAATGCTCCTGTATCTTCTTGACTAACACATTTATCGAGCATATTTAAGTCTTCTTCAGTTAATTTTCTCTGAAAATGATTAATACCAATCAAATATGCAGCTGATATCATGGTTCTTTCATAAGAAGATAAATAATCTTCATTATGCAGATAACTGATTAGATGAATCAGCGCTTCAGGTTCATAAAACTCGATTAAAGCTATTTCTTTATAAAGCCTGGTCTGATTATATATATTATCTTCTATCAGCGGCTTTGATAAAGCCATTGATTTATCGAATGCTTCAAGCGATTCAATGATATGCGCTTCATAAAGAAACAAAAGACCCTGTGCGTGATAATATTTTGCCTGAAGCAGGAGTGAGTCACCGGTCTGAATATA
Organism: uncultured Caryophanales bacterium; assembly: GCA_937928185.1. GTDB lineage: Bacteria > Bacillota_I > Bacilli_A > Izemoplasmatales > Hujiaoplasmataceae > UBA5603. Next base: position 349 of record CALEZX010000094.1, on the reverse strand, counting down.
GTTTAAGGAATTCAAAGTTTGTTTTGCAAAATTAATCTTTCCTAATGCCAGTAAATTCTCAACAGAACTAAGAAGTAATAGGGTTCTTTGTTCTTCATTCTGACTGATTTGTGCTATTTGGACTAACCGTCTGATATGTCTTAAAACATACTGATTGCGGTCATGTGAAATATAAGAAAATAAATCGTCGATAGACTCTGGTTTGATCATGATATCATCCTTTTTGTGTATTTTAAATTATATCACTAATACTTCCTTTCAACAAGTCTATGAACCTGACAAATGTCATCTTGTATGTTACTCTTAAAAGTAAATGCGACACATTATCTTAATAAATAAAAGAAAAATA